>DAITMI010000027.1:0-31911 GCA_036835225.1 Rhodoferax sp.
TTCCTGAAGGAGGACATTCCGGTGCTGATGCGGGAATCCAGGGAGGGCATAGTCAGGGTGCGCAATATTGTTCAGGGTCTGAAAGACTTTTCTCACGTCGATACCAACCCCGATTGGCAATTCGCCAGCCTGACCCAGGGCATTGACTCCACCCTCAATGTGGTCAACAACGAGTTGAAATACAAGGCTGACGTCGTCAAGGACTATGGTGACATTCCCTGGGTGCAATGCATGCCCTCGCAGATCAACCAGGTGGTCATGAATCTGGTGGTCAACGCGGCGCACGCCATGGGCGCTGAGCGCGGCAAAATCACGGTGCGCACAGGGGTCGCGGGTGCCCAGGTCTGGTTTGAAGTGGCCGACACAGGCAGTGGCATCCCTAAGGATGTCCTGCCTCGTATTTTTGATCCTTTCTACACGACCAAGCCCGTTGGCAAGGGGACGGGCCTGGGGCTGTCACTTTCTTATGGCATTGTGCAAAAGCACCATGGCAGCATCGACGTGCAAACCGAAGTCGGCTACGGCACGATTATTCGCGTTAACCTGCCCATCAAGCAACCCGCAACACAAGTCATCGATGGAGAAAACCAACATGATTGAGGCCAACCCGGAGCCAGAAACCACCGGGCCGAAAGTACCCACGATTCTGTGCGTGGACGATGAGCCCAACATCCTGTCCTCACTGCGGCGTTTGTTTCGTACCAAGGGCTTCCAGGTGCGCGTCGCGGAGGGCGGCCGAGCCGGATTGGCGCTGCTGGAAACCGAAACCGTTGATCTCGTGATTTCCGACATGCGTATGCCAGAAATGGATGGCGCGCAGTTCCTGGCGCAAGTTCGCGAACGCTGGCCCGACACAGTGCGCCTGCTGCTCACCGGTTACTCCGACGTCACCTCCATCATCGATGCCATCAACCGTGGTGAAATCTACCGCTACATCACCAAGCCCTGGGACGACAACGACATAGTGCTGATCGTACGCCAAGCGCTTGAGCGCAAAGCTCTGGAACTAGAAAAGAAACGACTCGAAGACCTGAGCATTCGCCAGAACGAAGAGCTCAAAACCCTCAACGCCAGTCTGGAGGCCAAGGTCGAGGCGCGCACCGCCGAGCTCAGGGTGGCCAATGATTCACTGCAAGGTGCCAACGAGAAGCTCAAGGCCAGCTTTGTTACCTCGATCAAAGTGTTCTCCACCCTGATCGAAATGCGCGGCGGCAATCTGGCCGGGCACTCCCGGCGCGTAGCAGACCTCGCACGGCGCATCGCACAAAAACTTCAGCTCGACAGCAGACAGGTGCAGGAAATCTTTGTTGCAGGCCTGCTGCACGAAATTGGAAAAGTGGGCTTTGCCGACGAACTGCTCAGTACACCGGTGGCAATGATGAAGCCAGCACAGCTGGATGCCTACCGCAAGCATACCGTGCAGGCAGAGCAACTGCTGCTGCCACTGCAAGATTTGCGAGGCCCATCCGAGATCATCAGCGCACAATTTGAGCGCTTCGATGGCACCGGTTTCCCGGACCGCCTATCGGCAGACCACATACCCATCGGGGCACGGATTTTGACGCTGGCCAGCGACTATGACAATATGCAAATTGGCACCCTGACACAGCGCCTTCTCAACCCGGAAGAAGCCCGGATCATCATCGTCCATAGCAGCGGCTCACGCTATGACCCCGCTGTGGTGACCGCATTTGTCGCCGTGCTCGGTGGCGCATCGCGGGAAGAGACCGAAAAGGAGCGCCTCAGTGAGATGGCGGTGAGCGCCCGTGACCTGCAAGTCGGCATGATTCTGTCACGCGACCTCATCACGCCCAATGGCTTGCTGATGCTGTCAGCAGACCATGTACTCGATGCGCGCATCATCAGCAGGATCATCAACTTTGAAAAATCAGGCGGCATGCAACTGACTGCCTATATTCGCCAGAACCGAAAATCCTGAGTATTTACTCTTTCAGGAGCGACGACGCGGTTTGCTGCTTTGCTTGTGTTCACTGACCTTTTTTGCCGGGCCCTTGCCCTTACCTGGCTTGCTCGACGACAGGGAATTTCGGGGCGGTGTCTCACGCTGCGTCCGATCAACCTTCCCATCCCTGGGCGACTGACCCTGCACTGCCCGATCCTCGTTTGCCAAACCCTTGTCGCGAACACTCCTGAGCACAGGCTCCTCACCCTCCTGCAACAAACGAAAATCGATTCTGCGGCCATCCAGATCCACTCGGCTAACCTGTACCCGGACATGGGTGCCAATGGCGTAACGCATGCCCGTGCGCTCCCCACGTAGCTCCTGGCGCGCTTCGTCAAAGCGGAAGTACTCGCCACCCAACTCGGTGATATGCACCAATCCTTCAACATACATGGCGTCCAGCGTGACAAAAATTCCAAAACTCGTCACGGAACTGACCACACCGCCATATTCTTCTCCCAAGTGCTCGCGCATGTACTTGCACTTGAGCCAGGCTTCGACATCGCGACTGGCCTCGTCGGCGCGGCGTTCATTGGCGCTGCAATGCATGCCCGCCGCTTGCCAGGCTTGGGTCTCCACGCTCAATTTCTTGGGCTTCTGCCCCGGTTCGGGAACGCGCGACGCCAGCCCTTTTTCCAGCCGTCGCGACAACTTGGCATGGGCTTCGCCCGGTGTTGGCAGTATTGGCAGTTGGTACTTGGTCTTGGTCAAAATCGCCTTGATCACCCGATGTACCAGCAGATCCGGGTAACGCCGGATTGGGCTGGTGAAATGGGTGTAGGCCTCAAAGGCCAAACCGAAGTGACCGTTGTTGACTGGCGTATAGATCGCCTGCTGCATGGAGCGCAACAGCATGGAATGAATCTGCTGCGCGTCCGGCCGATCTTTGGTGGCATTGGCGATGGCTTGAAACTCGCCTGGAGATGGCTCATCACTGATGGACAGCCCCACGCCAGTGGCTTTGAGGTAGTTGCGCAGAATTTCGATTTTCTCGGGCGTGGGACCTTCATGCACCCGAAACAACCCTGCATGCTTGCTTTGGGAAATATAGTCTGCACTGCAGACGTTGGCCGCCAGCATGGCTTCTTCAATCAGCTTGTGTGCATCATTGCGGGTGCGCGCCACAATTTTCTCGATATGCCCGCTCTCATCGCAAACGATTTGCGTCTCAACAGTCTCGAAATCCACGGCACCACGGCGCACGCGTGACTTTAACAATGCGCGATACACATCGTGCAGATTCATCAAGTCCGTCACCCGCTCGTGGCGCTTGAGCGCCTCGGGGCCTCGCGTGTTGACCAGAATGGCCGCCACCTCGTTGTAGGTAAAACGGGCGTGACTCCACATCACGGCCGGGTAAAACTGGTAGGCCGACACTTCGCCGTCCTCGGTCACCACCATGTCGCACACCATACACAGGCGTTCGACTTCCGGGTTGAGCGAACACAGCCCATTCGACAATTTCTCCGGCAGCATCGGAATGACACGGCGCGGAAAGTAGACGCTGGTGGCACGCTCATAGGCGTCCACATCAATGGCAGAACCGTTCTCCACGTAATGACTGACATCGGCAATAGCCACTAGCAAACGCCAGCCCTTCGCTGCGGATTTACCCTTGCCGATTTTTGTTGGCTCGCAATACACCGCGTCATCAAAATCACGGGCGTCTTCGCCATCGATCGTGACCAGTGACACGTCAGTCAAGTCAACACGATGTCGCTTGTCTTGCGGGCGCACCTTGTCCGGCAGGGTACGCGCCAACGCAATACAGGCGTCCGAGAACTCATGCGGCACGCTGTATTTGCGCACGGCAATTTCAATCTCCATACCGGGATCGTCAATCTCGCCCAGTATCTCCTTGACGCGCCCCACCGGCTGCCCATACAGGGCCGGTGGCTCCGTCAATTCGACGACAACAACCTGGCCCGGCTGAGCCGAGCCCGTCGCAGCTTTGGGAATCAATACATCCTGCCCATAGCATTTATCTTCTGGCACGACGATCCAGATACCGCTTTCCTGCAACAGGCGCCCAATGATGGCTTGCTTTGGCCGCTCGACAATTTCAAGCACGCGCCCCTCTGGCCGGCCCTTGCGATCACTGCGCACAATTCGCACCTTGACGCGGTCTTTGTGCAGCACGGCACGCATTTCGTTGGGTGGCAAATAGATGTCGGATTGACCGTCATCCCGGGTCACAAACCCATGGCCATCACGATGGCCTTGTACTGTTCCCTCAACTTCATCCAGCAAGCCGCTGGTTTGGCTATTATTTTTAATAGAACTACTCTCTTTCCTGGTTTTTACAGGCAACGAACTTGGTAAATGCACGAGTCAATGAACTGGCAGTGACTTGACAATCGCGGCGTCTCACAATAGATAAATTCTTGAAAATCAACGCGCTTTGTCAGCGCAAGATATCCTGCAATACTAAATTAAGAAGGTCAACTCGCATAGCGTCTCTGCATCAAAGTTAGCAAAGAGGCCCTCAAAGCCATGTTATACTAGCATCCATGCCCGGATGGCGGAATTGGTAGACGCGCACGGTTCAGGTCCGTGTGCCGCAAGGTGTGGAGGTTCGAGTCCTCTTCCGGGCACCAAAAATAGGAAAGCCTCTTGCAATAGCAAGAGGCTTTTTCTTTGGTCAATCACCTTCCTCGATTTACAGATCTTCTCACCTATCGCGATTGAGGGCTTGGCTTTGTTCTTGGAAATTTTTGACCCGGGCTTAAGCCCATTGAGAACAAGCAAGCCGCTGGAATTAGCAGTCTGAGGCAAACGGATTAGACTAGTGAAATGAATGATATTCAGCAGTTTTTGCTGAAGTCGATCGACTATTTTTTCAAAAAGCCGCTGCAAGTGCAGCGGCTTTTTTGTTGCCCTGAAATATTTCAACCAGCAGGTTTTAAAACGGCTGCGCCACGAGATCGTGTCCCTGTGCACCCACAATGCGAGCCTTGGTGAACTCACCGACCTTCAGTGTTTTGCTGATTTTTTCGGGCGGCAGCAGCTTCACCACACCATCAATCTCTGGCGCGTCGGCATAGGAGCGACCGACACCCCCTTTTTTACCCATCCCAGGCGCAGAATCCACCAGCACCTGCATGGTGGCGCCGATCCGCTGCTGCAGCTTCGCCGCTGACACAGCCTCGGCAACGGCCATGAAACGCGCACGCCGTTCTTCCCGCAACGCCAGCGGCAACATGCCGGGAATGTCGTTAGCGGCAGCACCCTGCACCGAACTGTAGGCAAAGCAACCGGCACGGTCGATCTTGGCTTCCTGCATGAAATCCAACAGATGGGAAAACTCTTCTTCGGTCTCACCCGGAAAACCCGCAATGAAAGTGCTGCGTACCACAATGTCAGGACAGGCCTCGCGCCAGCGCTGGATGCGCTCCAGATTTTTCTCGCCGCTGGCCGGGCGCTTCATGCGCTTGAGCACATCCGGATGGCTGTGTTGAAAAGGCACATCGAGATACGGCAGCACCAGGCCTGTGGCCATCAAGGGAATCACCTCATCCACACTCGGATAGGGATATACGTAATGCAGGCGCACCCAGGCACCATACGCCTGCGCCATGTCGCCCAGGGCCTGCACCAGTTCCAGCAGGCGGGTCTTGATCGGCTTGCCGTCCCAGAACCCGGTGCGATATTTAACGTCAACACCATAGGCGGAAGTGTCCTGGCTGATCACCAGCAATTCCTTGACGCCGCCTTCAAACAGGGCGCGAGCCTCATTGAGCACATCGCCAATGGGCCGCGACACCAGATCGCCGCGCATGGACGGGATGATGCAAAACGTGCAGCGGTGGTTGCAACCTTCACTGATCTTGATATAGGCGTAATGTCGAGGCGTGAGCTTGATGCCAGCCACACCGAATGCATTGGGCACCAGGTCGAGAAAAGGATCGTGCGGCTTGGGCAAATTGGCGTGCACGGCATCCATCACCTCCTGCGTCGCTTGCGGGCCGGTCACGGCCAAGACGCTGGGGTGCATTTTTCTGACTAAATTGCCGCCCCCCTCTGCCGCTTTGGCGCCCAGGCAACCGGTGACGATCACTTTGCCGTTTTCTGCCAGTGCCTCGCCAATGGTGTCCAGGCTTTCCCTGACGGCATCGTCGATAAAGCCGCAGGTGTTGACGATGACCAGATCGGCGCCCTTGAATGTCTTGGAGGTTTGATAACCCTCGGCACTCAGTTGCGTGAGGATCAGTTCGGAATCAGTCAGTGCCTTGGCGCAACCGAGGCTGACGAAACCGACTTTGGGTGCAGTGTTGCTTTTTGTAATAACTTCGCTCATATTTGAATTGTCCCGGCATGTGCGCTGGTCAGCGTTTGATCCCAAAAGCCCCGAGCATCTGGCCGGTTTGTTTCTCCATCTGTTCCTGCATTTGTGCCAACATGTTCTTGGACTGCTCCAGATTGCCACCCATCATTCCTTGCAGCACGGGGGATTGCAGGGCCATGAACTGCGTCCACATTTCTGGCGTCAATCCGTTGGACTGCTCTGCGAATTTGGCCTGGACATCCATCAGTGACTGGATGTTTTTCTCAAGATAGCCACCCATGAATCCCTGCATGGTATGCCCGTAAAACCGGATCACGCTGGCCAACACCGGCGCAGTAAACATGGGAGATCCATTGGCCTCTTCTTCAAGAATGATTTGAAGCAGAATACTGCGGGTCAGGTCTTCCCCGGTTTTGACATCGCGCACCACGAAGGGTTCACTCGCCATCACCAACTGCTTGACTTCTGCCAGCGTGATGTAACTCGACGTGTCAGTGTCATAAAGCCGCCGGTTGGGATATTTTTTAATAACGCGCTGAGTGGTTTTCTCCTCAGCGGTTGTTTTGTTTTGCATGTGGGCTCCTCTGGCTCAGACTACGGCTGAATTGACTGTATTGCACTGCAACACATTTTAGGGAGTGCCCCACCGCAAGGCCCGAAGGTTTACCCTGAGATGATGAAGACTGGTCATCTTCATTGGAGAAATTTGGTAGGCGCAATTGGACTCGAACCAACGACCCCCACCATGTCAAGGTGGTGCTCTAACCAGCTGAGCTATGCGCCTAAATACTATCCGAAGCCTTGAATTATAGCGATAATTTTCGCCCACTTGTTTCACAGCCAAAAGAAAATTGAATTGAAATGGGTGCGCCATAATTAACGTTTACGTTAACGTCAATTGTTTTTGGAGATCGACATGGACATCGCAGGCAAAGTATTCATCGTCACAGGCGGCGCATCGGGGTTGGGCGAAGGGACCGCCCGCATGCTGGCGGCCAACGGTGGCAAAGTGGTCATCGCCGACATGCAGGCAGAAAAAGGTGAGGCCATCGCTAAGGAAATTGGCGGCGCATTTGTGAAGTGCGACGTGAGCAACGAAGCGGACGGCCAGGCGGTGGTGGCCAAGGCCGTGTCCATGGGCAAACTCATGGGCCTGGTCAACTGTGCGGGCATTGCGCCGGCCGAAAAAACGGTGGGCAAAAACGGCGCGCACAGTCTGGGTGTGTTCAGCAAATGCATCACCGTCAACCTGGTGGGCAGCTTCAACATGATTCGCCTGGCCGCTGATGCCATGTGCAAGAACGAGCCCGAGGCCACCGGCGAGCGCGGTGTGCTAATTTCCACCGCATCCGTGGCTGCCTATGACGGCCAGATCGGTCAGGCGGCCTACAGCGCCTCCAAAGGTGGCATCGTCGGCATGACGCTACCCATCGCGCGTGATTTGGCGCGCAACGGCATTCGCAACATGACTATCGCCCCGGGCATTTTCGGCACGCCCATGATGTTCGGCATGCCCAAGGAAGTGCAGGACGCGCTGGCGGCCAGCGTGCCATTCCCCTCACGCCTGGGCACGCCGCAGGACTACGCCAAACTGGCACAGCATATTTTTGAAAACGAGATGCTCAACGGCGAGGTGATCCGCCTCGACGGCGCCATTCGTCTGGCCCCGCGTTAACACGGCAACACAACTGAAATACCCTGGACGCTCCCGCCACCAGGAGCCGTCCATGAAAGTGATTGCCTTGGCCCTAACGGCAGCGCTGCTTGGCGCAGGTGTGCCAGTCAGGGCCATTTCAGCTACATCATTCCAGAATAGCCTGAAGGCGCCTCAGGCTATTCTGAAAAACCGGGGTGGACCACTTCCAGATTTACCGTCGCTGCCGCCAACCCACTGGCCGCCGACGCAGGCTATCCGCTGCTCAAGGCAGGCGGCAGTGCCGTAGAGCCGCTATCGCGGTGCAGATGGTGGTCACGTTGGTCGAACCGCGTCCAGTGGCATCGGCGGCGGCACCTTTCTGCGGCCCTACAACGGCAAAGAAGCTGAAACCTAGGATGGCCGGGAAACTGCCCTGGGCCCAACTGTTTAAGCCAGCCATAACGCTGTGGTGATCGACAACTGAGCGCCAGCCTGATCGCCAGGTTTCTACAATCACCACATGTCCATTCCCCAGACCTTCATCCAGGAGCTACTGTCACGCGCTGACGTAGTGGAGATCGTGGGTCGCTATGTGCAACTCAAAAAAGGCGGCGCCAACTTCATGGGCCTATGCCCATTTCACGGGGAAAAATCGCCTTCATTTTCAGTCAGCCCGACCAAGCAGTTCTATCACTGCTTCGGCTGCGGCAAGAACGGCAATGCCATCAGTTTTTTGATGGACCATGCGGGCATGACCTTTGTGGAGGCGGTGAAAGACCTGGCCCAGCAATACGGCATGCAAGTGCCCGAAGATGACGCCAGCCCGCAAGACCGGGTCCGCGCGGCCGAGCAGCGGCAAAAGCAGCACACCCTGAACGACGTACTCGAAAAAGCCGCTGACGCCTATCGCAAAAATCTGAAGGACTCTCCCCGCGCGGTGGCCTATTTCAAGGGCCGCGGGCTGTCGGGCGAAGTCGCCAAACAGTTCGGGCTGGGCTATGCGCCGGAGGGCTGGCGCAGTCTGGCCAGCGTTTTCCCACACTATGACGACCCGCTGCTGGTAGAAAGCGGCCTGGTCATCCTGAACGTCGAAGAAGGCGAGGAAGAAAAACGCTACGACCGCTTTCGCGACCGGGTCATGTTTCCCATTCGCAACGTCAAGGGCGACTGCATCGGCTTTGGTGGCCGGGTACTGGGCGATGACAAACCCAAGTACCTCAACTCTCCCGAAACCCCGGTTTTCAGCAAGGGGCGCGAGCTGTACGGCCTGTTTGAAGCCCGCAACGCCTTGCGCGAGCATGGCTATGCGCTGGTGACCGAGGGTTACATGGACGTGGTGGCGCTGGCCCAGCTCGGCTTTCCCAACACGGTTGCCACATTGGGCACGGCCTGCACAGCGGAGCACGTGCAAAAGCTGTTCCGTTTTACCGATTCGGTGGTGTTCAGCTTCGACGGCGACGCCGCCGGCCGGCGTGCGGCGCGCAAGGCGCTGGACGCCGCCCTGCCCTTTGCCACTGATGTGCGCAGCGTCAAGTTCCTGTTCTTGCCGTCTGAGCATGATCCCGACAGCTTCATTCGCGAGTTCGGCAAAGAAGCGTTCGCCCGTTATGTGAGCGAAGCTGTCCCCTTGAGCCGCTTTTTGATCGACGCCGCGCGTGAGGGCTGCGACCTGAACACCGCCGAAGGCCGCGCCCACATGGCCAGCAATGCCAAGCCCCTGTGGATGCAACTGCCCGATGGGGCACTAAAGCGGCAGTTACTCAGCGAAATTGCCGACCTGGTGCAATTGTCCAACCGTGAATTGACCGAGGTGTGGCACCCCAAACCGGTGGGCAGCAGCGACGACAAGGCAAAACGCTATTCAAAGGATAGCTACTCACCCAATGAATTAGGGGGCTACAGTCGCAATTCACGCAAAGCATTTACGCCGCGACCCCGTTCGGCTGGCCGCACCCTGCCGGCCAGCCGGGCCGACCATGCCACTCGGCTTCTGCTGGGCAATATGGCCGCCCTTGAAGTCTTGTCGGCCGAAGACCACACCATGCTGTGCGAACTGCCCGCTCCGCATGGCCCGCTGTTTGTGTGGCTGGAAAGCCAGCTCCATGAACACGGTCCCCAACCCTGGGTCGCCCTCCGCGAAGGCCTGCGCGGGCACGAGGGGGAAGAACTCGCCACGCGGCTCATGGCCGATCACGAACTCGGCGAGGCGGACGAAACGGACGAATCTACCGCCGAACTGCGCAATCTGCTTAACCGCATGCTGGTTGATCGCTTGATCGTTCAGGAAACCGAGGCCCTCCACGCGGCCAAGGCGGATCCGACTGCCCTGCACCGCTATCGGGAGTTTTACACCCGTCGGCGAGCCCTTCAATCTGCACTTTCGCCGACTGATTAACGCCAGCAACTTGAAACGGCGCGGCATGGCCCAAATTGAAACCCAAGTTTTAAAAATTGATTTTTTTAGAACCAAAGGTATAATCCAAGGTTGATTTTCGGCAAGAGCGACAGCAGCACCTCCGGGCCCAGCCAAACGATGACACTGTTCACGACCGGCTACCCTACCGCAAGGACTGCACACCAAATGTTCGCCCTCACATCTTGCCATTGAGGATTTTTTCCTCTGTCACACAAACTGCGCCGGTCGTTTTGGGCGCCTGTTCATCCTGTCTTTTTTTGAAGTTCTGAGGTTTTTACATGCCTGCTCCAAAGTCCAAGAAGCCTGTCCAGCCCGCTGCAAAGCCCGCCACCAAAGTCGCCGCCAAAGCGGCAACCAAGGCCACGCCCCCAAAGGCGGTAGCCAAAGTGGCGTCAAAGACCGCTATCCAAAAGCCCGAGAAGAAAGTCGAAATAGTGCCCGCATCCAAGCCACCTGTCGTTAAATCAAAAGCCCTTCTGTTGCAAGAAGCCGCGGATGCCCTCCTCAAGGCTGGCGCAGCCGTCAAGAAAAAACCCGGTCGCCCACCCAAAACGGTCGCGGCGGAATCCGATGCGCCCCCCAAAACCGGGGCCAAGCGGGGCCGCAAGCCCAAAGCGGCCGCCGATTCCGGTGGTGGCGACGACACGGACATGTCGGACATTGAGGCCGACTTGGTTGGCGAGCCCGAAGTCGCTACCCCAGGCGAAAAGGTCAAGCCTCTGCGCATGAAAATCAGCAAGGCCAAAGAGCGCGCGCTGATGAAAGAGTTTGGCCTGGACGAAACGGTGCTGTCCGAAGAAGACATCGCTAAGCGTCGCCTGCGCCTCAAGGCCCTGATCAAGCTGGGCAAGACACGCGGCTACCTGACGCATGGCGAGATTTCCGACCACCTGCCCGACAAGCTGGTCGATGCCGAAACACTTGAAGTCGTGATTGCGATGCTCAACGACATGGGCGTGGCGGTCTATGAGCAAACGCCGGACGCCGAGACGCTGTTGCTCAACAACAATGTCTCGACCGCTGCCACCGAAGAAGAAGCCGAAGAAGAAGCCGAGGCGGCACTGTCCACCGTGGACAGCGAGTTCGGCCGCACCACTGACCCGGTGCGCATGTACATGCGCGAAATGGGCACGGTCGAGCTGTTGACGCGCGAAGGCGAAATCGAAATTGCCAAGCGCATCGAAGGCGGCTTGATGGCCATGATGGAAGCCATTTCGGCCTCCCCCGCCACCATTGCCGAAATTTTGCGCTTGGGCGAAGACATCCGTGAAGGCAAGGTCGTTATCACCACCATCGTGGACGGCTTTTCCAACCCCAATGAAGCCGACGATTACGTGGCCGAGGAAGATTTTGACGAGTTTGATGCCGCCGACGACGACGACGGCAAAGGCGGCTCCAAGGCACTGACAAAGAAGCTGGAAGAACTCAAGCGCGAGGCGATGACCCGCTTCGACAAGATGCGCGAGCTGTTTGAAAAGATCCATAAGATCTATGACAAGGAAGGCTACGGCACACCCAGCTACATCAAGACGCAAAAGCTGCTCAGCGAAGAGCTGATGTCGATCCGTTTTACCGCCAAGGCCATTGAAAAGCTGTGCGATATGGTGCGTTCCCAAGTGGACGATGTTCGCAAGAAAGAGCGTGAACTGCGTCGCATCATTGTGGACAAATGTGGCTACCCGCAAGAAAGCTTCATTGCCGACTTCAGCGGTCGCGACAAGAACGGCAACAAAGTGCCCTCGCAATTGCTCAACCTGAAATGGATTGAAAAGCAAGCTGCCGCCGGCAAACCGTGGAGCGCGGTGATGGGCCGCAACATTCCGCCGGTGCAGGACCTGCAGCAAAAGCTGACCGATCTGCAATCCAAAGTCGTGGTGCCGCTGGACCAGCTCAAGGACATCAACAAGCGCATGAATGAAGGCGAATACTCATCGCGCGCTGCCAAGAAAGAAATGATCGAGGCCAACCTGCGGCTGGTGATCTCGATCGCGAAGAAATACACCAACCGTGGCCTGCAGTTCCTGGACCTGATCCAGGAAGGCAATATCGGCTTGATGAAGGCGGTGGACAAGTTCGAATACCGTCGCGGCTACAAGTTCTCCACTTATGCCACCTGGTGGATTCGCCAGGCCATCACGCGCTCCATCGCTGATCAGGCGCGCACCATTCGCATTCCGGTGCACATGATCGAAACCATCAACAAGATGAATCGCATCAGCCGTCAGCACCTGCAGGAATTCGGCTTTGAGCCCGACGCCAGCGTGCTGGCCGAGCGCATGGAGATCCCGGAAGACAAGATTCGCAAGATCATGAAGATCGCCAAAGAGCCGATCTCGATGGAAACCCCGATCGGCGACGACGACGATTCGCACCTGGGTGATTTCATTGAAGACAGCGCCAACACCGCCCCCATGGAGGCCGCGATGCAGGCCGGTCTGCGCGACGTGGTGAAGGACATTCTGGACAGCCTGACGCCGCGCGAAGCCAAGGTGCTGCGCATGCGTTTCGGTATCGAGATGACCAGCGACCACACGCTGGAAGAAGTGGGTAAACAGTTTGACGTCACGCGCGAACGCATCCGTCAGATTGAAGCCAAGGCACTGCGCAAACTCAAGCACCCCTCCCGTTCGGACAAGCTGCGCAGCTTCACCGACAACCTGTAAGCATTTCGGGAAAAACGCCCCGCCTCTCATGGGGCGGGGCCGCCGGCTGGGCTAGCCGTCAACACCATTTGCCGGATGCAAAAACAAAAAAGCCCCGTATTCTGATGAATTACGGGGCTTTTTTCTCGTTTTCGGGATTTCTTTCGAAACCTCGAAACTCATACTTGGCGGAAACGGAGAGATTCGAACTCTCGAGAAGGCTTTAAACCCTCTACTCCCTTAGCAGGGGAGCACCTTCGGCCACTCGGTCACGTTTCCTAAAATTACAGACTGTATTATCTCACGACTCGGGCCGGATTTTAGACCGGCGGCTGGTCCAGGTCAAAAGCTTTGTGCAATGCGCGCACCGCCAGCTCCATGTACTTCTCGTCAATCACGACGGAAGTCTTGATCTCGGAGGTGGAAATCATCTGGATGTTGATGCCTTCCTCGCTCAAGACACGGAACATTTTGCTGGCCACGCCGACGTGGCTGCGCATGCCGATACCAACGATGGATACTTTACAGATCTTGGTGTCACCCACCACCTCTTGGGCACCCAGGCTGGGCAATACTTTTTCTTTCAGCAAGTCCACCGTCTTGGCGTAGTCGCCGCGGTTGACGGTGAAACTGAAGTCGGTCTTGCCGTCTTTGCTGATATTCTGGATGATGACATCCACTTCGATGTTGGCATCGGCCACGGCACCGAGAATCTGATAGGCAATTCCAGGCTTGTCGGGCACGCCCAGCACGGAGATTTTGGCTTCATCGCGGTTGAATGCAATGCCGGAAACAATGGCTTGCTCCATGTGTTCGTCTTCCTCAAAAGTAATCAGGGTGCCGGAAGCGGCTTCCTCGTTGATGTCAATGTCCCACGGAGTAAAGCTGCTCAAGACGCGCAGCTTCACCTTGTATTTGCCGGCAAACTCGACCGAGCGAATCTGCAGTACTTTGGAGCCCATGGAGGCCATCTCCAGCATCTCTTCAAAACTCACCGTGTGCAGGCGGCGGGCTTCAGGCACCACGCGCGGGTCGGTGGTGTAAACGCCATCCACATCGGTGTAAATCAGGCATTCTGCCGCCTTCATGGCCGCGGCTACGGCCACCGCCGAGGTGTCCGAGCCACCACGCCCCAGCGTGGTGATGTTGCCCAACTCGTCCAGCCCCTGAAAACCGGTGACGATAACCACTCGGCCTGCATCCAGATCAGCACGGACTTTTTGATCGTCAATCGACTCGATGCGGGCTTTGGTGTAGGCGCTGTTGGTGCGAATCGGCACTTGCCAACCCGCGTAACTGACCGACGCCATGCCTTCGGCCTGCAGCGCAATCGCCAGCAGGGCGCTCGACGCCTGCTCGCCGGTGGACGCCAGCATGTCGAGTTCGCGGCTATAGGCATCGGTCGTTTTGCTGGGGGCCAGTTCTTTGGCCAGACCCAGCAAACGGTTGGTTTCACCGCTCATGGCGGAGGGAACGACCACCATCTGGTGGCCGGCACGCGCCCATTTGGCGACGCGTTTGGCGACATTGCGGATGCGCTCTGTCGAGCCCATCGAGGTGCCGCCGTATTTATGAACGATCAAGGCCATTGGAAGAATTTTTTAGAGCAAAAGCGAGGGATTGTACCAATGCAGCACAGCGCCCCTGCGCTCAGCAAAGCCAGTCCCGACCTTGAGGCGAATCTGGTGCCCGCGCGTGGTGCAGACGGCAATCTGGTCGAGCAACTCGGCCAGCTGTGCCGCGCTGGGCACCGCCTGGTAGGTGCGGCCCAGCCAGTGCCGCAGCACGTTGGCTTGGCGGGGGCGGCTTAGGCGCTGAATGCGGTCAATCACCGGCGGGGCGCCAATCAGCGCAAGGTCTTGCTCCGCCACCTCAAGCAACACGGCCTGCGCCTGCGCAGCATGCGCCGCACTGCGAGCAAAGGTGGCGCGAAATTGCGGGAAAGTAGCGTCGAGTGCGGGCAACAGCCGCGCACGGATGCGGTTGCGGGTGAAGCGCTCATCGACATTGGTCGGGTCTTCGACAAAGCCCACGCCACGACTGGCAAGCCAGGCCCGAATGTCGGATGCGCGCACGCGCAACAGCGGCCGGTGGTAGGTGATGCCCGCTCGCACCCAGGTCGCCGGCATGGCACTCAGGCCCGGCAGACCGCTGCCTCGGCTCAGGGCCAGCAGGAGCGTCTCCACCTGGTCATCGGCGTGCTGTGCAATTGCTATATTTTTGATAGCTGCTTGCGCATATTCCTCAAGGGCTACAGCCTCAAAAGCCTTATAACGGGCACGCCGTGCCGCATCTTCCGGGCTTTGGCCGGCGGCGTGGCGGCCATCCACCCTTTTCACCGTCAGCGGCACCTGGAGCTGCGCGCAAAACGTTTGGCAATGCCGCTCGAAGTCATCGGCCGCGGCCTGCAGCCCATGGTGAATGTGCACCGCATGCACCCGCCCCGGCCATTTCTCGGCACATGCCAGCAGCAAGGCGGTGGAATCCGCCCCGCCACTGAACGCCACCGCCAGCGGCAATGCAGGCGAAAAATCGGCAATAGCGTCAACCAGCGGCGCTGTCACACGCTACCTGGCCACACGTTACTTGGATGCCGCCTTGGTATCGATGAAACGGCCATAACTTTGCAGGCGATCGTAGCGGCGGTCCAGCAACTCTTTGACCTTGAGGTCGCTGACCTGACGGAAGGCGTCGTTCAGGGCGCGCTTGAGGAAGGCGGCCATTTGTTTATGGTCGCGGTGCGCACCGCCGACCGGTTCGTTGACGATTTTGTCAATCAGACCCAAGGCCTTGAGCCGGTGCGCTGTGATGCCCAGCGCATCGGCGGCTTCCTGCGCCTTCTCGGAAGTCTTCCAGAGAATGGAGGCGCAGCCTTCCGGGCTGATCACCGAATAAATCGAATATTGCAGCATCAGCACCTGGTCGCCGATGGAAATCGCCAAGGCACCGCCTGAGCCACCTTCACCGATGATGGTGGTGATGATGGGCACTTCCAGCTGCGCCATCTCGAAGATGTTGCGGCCGATGGCCTCCGACTGGCCACGTTCTTCGGCGTCAATGCCAGGGTAGGCGCCCGGGGTGTCCACAAAGGTGAACACCGGCAGCTGGAACTTCTCGGCGGTCTTCATCAGGCGCAAGGCTTTGCGATATCCCTCGGGCTTGCTCATGCCGAAGTTGCGCAGGCCACGCTCTTTCGTGTCGCGCCCTTTTTGCTGGCCCAGCACCATGCACGGTGTGCCATTGAAGCGGGCCAGGCCGCCGACAATACTCAGATCGTCGGCAAAATGCCGATCGCCGTGCAGTTCCACAAAATGGGTGAAAATTTCATTGACGTAATCCAGCGTGTAGGGACGCTCGGCATGGCGGGCAATCTTGGTGATTTGCCAGGGCGTCAGATCACTGTAGATGTCTTTGGTGAGTTGCTGGCTTTTCTTGGCCAGTTGCTCAATTTCGGCCGAAATATCGACGGCTGACTCGGTCTGCACGTAGCGCAACTCTTCAATCTTGTTTTCGAGGTCGGCAACGGGTTGCTCGAAGTCGAGGAATGTTTTCTTGGCCATAAACGCTCCTATATGGTTGGGGACAGCGCTGGCGCCCTTGGCGCTGCGGTCTGTCCCACAAGGTTTCAGTAAGTCGTGGACAGCGCTGGCGCCCTTGGCGCTGCGGTCTTGTCCCACAAGGTCTCAATACTCCACTGGCAGCGGATCAAGCGAGCGCCAAATATACCAAGTTGCCACGCTGCAATAAGGAGCCCAGGCGGCGGCGACTTCCCGGGCATCGCTGCGGCTGACCACGTCGCCGGAGAAATAGCTCTGACTGATGCCATTGATCAGGCCCACGTCATCCAGCGGCAAGACATTGGGGCGCATCAGGTGAAAAATCAAAAACATCTCGGCCGTCCAGCGGCCAATGCCACGAATGGCAGTCAACTCGTCAATGATAGCCTCGTCGTCCATCGTCTCCCAAGCCTTGACGTGCACCGCGCCGTTGTCAAAGTGCAAGGCCAAATCCACCAGGTATTCGACCTTGCGTACGCTCAAACCGGCCGCGCGCATGTCGTCCACCTTGAGCTTGAGCACATTGCCAGCCGTGATTTTTTTCGGCAGCAGCGCAAAGCGGTCCCACACCGTCTGGGCCGCCTTGACCGATATCTGCTGGCCCACAATGCTGCGCGCCAGCGTGACAAACGCATCACCGCGGGTCTGCAGGCAGACGTCACCAAACTGGGGAATGAGCCGTTTCATCACCCGGTCTTTTTTCATCAGGTGTTTGCAGGCGTCGGCCCAATAAGCGGGGGTGGCGACCTCAGGCGCTATATTTTTAGTAGCTACCATCCGCCTACCTTTGAGGGCCAGCGGCCAAAATCACGATCAAAAAAATCATTGTCCGACCTCCCAGCTGGTACCGCTGGGTGAATCCTTGAGCACAATGCCTTTACTCAGGAGTTCTTGCCGAATTCGGTCGGCCTCGGCAAAATTTTTTGCGGCTTTGGCCGCCACACGTTGCTCAATCAAACCGGCAATCGTCGCCTCATCCAGCGTGGCGCCCGCCTGCAAAAACACCTGCGGGTCGCCTTGCAGCAGACCGATGCAGCCGCCCAGCGCCTTGAGCAGACCCGCCAATTCGGCAGAGCCGGTCTTATTGACTTCAGACGCCAACTCAAACAGCACCGCGACCGCCTCTGGCGTGCCGAAATCCTCATCCATTGCCGCTTTAAAACGCGCGGCAAAGGGTTGCGTCCAATCAATGCTGGTCTGCAGCGGCGTGACCAGATCGAGCGCCGTGTACAAGCGCTTGAGTGAATTACGGGCATCGTCCAGATGCGCATCGCTGTGGTTCAGCGCGCTACGGTAATGCGCCCGGATGATGAAAAAGCGGGTGGTCTCCGCATCAAAGCGGGCCAGAATGTCGCGGATGGTGAAGAAGTTGCCCAGACTTTTGGACATTTTCTCATTGTCGCGTGTCACAAAGCCGTTGTGCATCCAGATACGCGCCAACGGTTTACCGGTGGCGCCTTCGCTCTGGGCGATTTCGTTCTCGTGATGCGGAAACTGCAAATCGGCCCCGCCACCGTGAATGTCCACCGTCTCACCCAGCATCTGGCCGCACATGGCCGAGCACTCAATATGCCAGCCCGGCCGGCCTTGGCCGTAAGCACTGTCCCATTTCGCCTCGTCCGGCTCGGTGGGCTTGGCCGTTTTCCACAACACGAAATCGAGCGGATCGTCCTTGCCGTCCGCCACCGCTACCCGTTCGCCCGCGCGCAACTCGTCTAGCGACTTGCCGCTGAGCCGGCCGTAACCCGGAAACTTGCGCACCGCGTAATTGACATCGCCCGTGCTTGCGTGGTAGGCCAGGCCCTTTTGTTCAAGGTTGCCAATCAGTTGGAGCATTTGTGGCACAAACTCGGTGGCCCGGGGTTCATGGGTCGGGCGCTCAATGCCCAGGGCGTCGGCATCCTGGTGCAGCGCGATCACCATGCGGTCCGTTAATGAACGGATGGTTTCTCCGTTCTCCAGGGCACGCTTGATGATCTTGTCGTCAATATCGGTGACGTTGCGCACATAGGTCACCCGCAGGCCGCTGGCTTTGAGCCAGCGCTGCACCACGTCGAACGCCACCATCGAGCGCGCGTGGCCCAGGTGGCACAGGTCGTAAACGGTCATGCCGCAGACGTACATCCGCACATGGCCGGGCTCCAGCGGTAACAAAGGTTCCAATGCACGCGACAGCGTGTTGTAAATGCGCAAACTCATGGGTGTTTCGAACGACGGGATCTGGGTATTCAACCGGGTGGTGTACTCGGCCGAGACGGCTAATGGATGGGTAATGATGAGAGCGCTGAAAAGCACCCCCTGGGCTACAATTCAACCCAGTATATAGCCCTGCCAGCCCGCCCGCCGGCGACGGGTGTTCACACGGCAAAAAATCAAAAGGCTCCATGACGCACGCCCGCTCTGCCATTTTCACCACCCTGCGCCTGTTGACTCTGACGGTTGCTTGCTTAACCACATCAGCCTACGCGGACGAGTATGACAATGTCAGCCAGCTGCTGCGCGCTGGCAAGCTGAGTGAGGCCCTGACCCAAGCCGACAGCTACCTTGCCACCAAGCCACGCGATCCGCAGATGCGCTTTCTCAAAGGCGTGATTCAACGCAACTCGGGCAAGCCGTCCGATGCCATCACGACCTTCACCAAGCTCACCGAGGACTACCCTGAGCTGCCCGAACCGTACAACAACCTGGCCGTGCTCTACGCCGGACAGAACCAGTTCGACAAGGCGCGCGCGGCGCTGGAGATGGCCATCCGCACCAACCCAAGCTACGCCACCGCACACGAGAACCTCGGTGACGTGTATGCCAGGCTCGCCAGTCAGGCTTATAACAAGGCACTGCAGCTCGATGGCGCCAATGCGGCCGTGCCGCCCAAGCTGGCCCTCATTCGCGAATTGTTCCAACCCAATCTCAAGAATCAGAAACCTGCGGTAACGGGGACAGTGCCCGTAGTCGCCAAACCGCCGGCGTCAGTGCCCGATCAGGCCGCTGTGCCGGCCCCGGTCGCCGCACCCAAGACACCGGTTGTAGTCGCGGCCCCGGTGGCAGTACCTGCAACGCCGGCGGTGACGACGGCCAAGCCAACCGCTGCGCCCCCCGTCAAAGCGGCTGCCAGTGACAACGCCAGCAAAGAGGCCGAGGCGGCCATTCATGCCTGGGCCAAAGCCTGGTCGGCCCAAGATATGTCGGCTTACCTGGGCGCCTACGGCAAAGAATTTAGCCCACCTGACAAGCAATCGCGTAGCGCCTGGGAAGCAGAACGCCGCAAACGCATCGTAGGCAAGTCCAGCATCAGCGTCAAACTGGAAAACTTGACCGTTACAGTTAACGGCACCAAGGCAGTCGCCAAATTCCGTCAGGACTACCGGGCGGGTGCACTGGCCGTATCCAGTCGCAAGACGCTTGAACTCATCAAAACTGGCGACCGCTGGCTGATCGTCAAAGAATCCACGGGTAATTGATGACTGCTGGCGGGTCACAACGGGCGGGACTGGCTTCGCTCTTCGCTTGATACTTTTATGAAGCGTTATTGTTTTGCGCTGTTGGTTGCCGCGATTGCCTCTCTGACGACATCAGGGAGCGCTGTCGCCAGCAAGAAAGCGAATACCAAAAGCACCCCGGCACCCGCCGTCAGCCCCAAAAAGCTCGTGCACACCGGCGCGACTGAGGCGCGCCTGATTGAAATCTACCAGCTCGTTGCCAAAGCGCAGGGCCGCGAAGCCCTGGTCAAGGCCGAAAGCCTGGTGCAGGACCATCCCAACTTCCAACTGGCCCAGCTGGTCTATGGCGACCTGCTGGCAGCGCGTATGCGCCCTGTTCGAATTTTGGGCGATGTACCAGACCCCATGCGCAACGCGGCGGCGCCCGCCCTCAGCGAGCTGCGGGGTGAGGCACAGGTGCGCTTACGGGCGCTGCGTGAGCGCCCGCCGCCCGGGGCGGTGCCCTCGCAATTTCTGGCGCTATCGCCCAGCAACAAGCACGCCATTGCTGTTGACGCCTCGCGCTCGCGCCTCTACCTGTTTGAAAACCGGCCGGCCGGTTTGGCGCTGGTAGCCGACTATTACATCTCGGTCGGGAAATCCGGCGTGGAGAAAACCGCCGAAGGTGATTTGCGCACGCCCTTGGGCGTGTACTTCATCACCAGCAATCTCGACCCCAAATCACTGAAAGACTTTTACGGTTCGGGCGCGCTGCCCATCAACTACCCCAACGTACTCGACAGCAAACGCGGCAAGACCGGCCGTGGCATCTGGCTGCACGGCACGCCGCCGGGCCAGTTTTCACGGGCGCCGCAGGCCACGGACGGCTGCGTCGTGCTGGCCAACCCGGATCTGGACGAGCTCATCCGGACGGTCGAGATCCGTACCACACCGGTCGTCATCTCACAACGCCTGCACTGGGTGGCACCCCACAGTGCCCGCTCTGACAGCAAGCCCTTTGAGGACGCATTGACGGCGTGGCAGCACGCCAAATCCAGCGGCAATATGGCCCATGTGCTGAGTTTTTACAGCCCGGATTTCAATAGCAACGGCAAGACCCTGACCGAATGGATGCCGGCCTTGCGCAGTGAGTTGGACCGGGTGCGGGGACGCGCCATCCAACTCAAAGACCTGTCTCTCCTGCGCTGGACGGATGCCGCCGACACCATGGTCGTCACTTTCGGCGAGGTCACTGAGGGCACCCGCACCGGGCCGACCAAACGCCAGTACTGGGGGCGACAAGGGACTCAGTGGAAGATATTTTTTGAAGGAGTTATTTGATGATATTTAAAGCTTTTAAGGCCTTAGCCCCCGTCTTCATTGCGGCAGCAGCTACATTTTCAATAGCAACCAGTAGCCTGGCGCAGGAGACGCCGCGGGTAAAATTTGCCACCAGCGCCGGCGAGTTTGTGGTCGAGATTTACCCGGACAAAGCGCCCAAGACCGTCGAAAATTTTTTGCAGTACGTCAAAGACAAGCATTACGATGGCACCATTTTCCACCGCGTGATCGAGAACTTCATGGTGCAGGGTGGCGGCTTTGATGCCAAATATGTCCAGAAAAAAACCCGTGCGCCAATTGAACACGAAGGCCGCGCTGCGCTGGCCAAAGGCGGCCCGAAAAACGTCGTCGGCACGCTGGCCATGGCCCGTACCAACGACCCCCACTCCGCCACTGCGCAGTTCTTCATCAACGTCAATGACAATGCGTTTCTGGACCCGACCGTGCAGCAGTATGGCTATACGGTGTTTGGCAAGGTCGTCAGCGGCATGGAGGTGATCCAGAAAATCAAAACCACGCCCACTGGCGCCGGTGGCCCCTTCCCGTCCGACGTTCCCAAGACCCCCATTCTTATCAACTCTGCAACCCTGGTGAAATAAATCATGAGCAACCCCAAAGTCGAACTCCATATTGCCAACTACGGCGTCATCACCCTTGAGCTCGATCAGGACAAGGCACCCAAAACGGTCGCCAACTTCTTGAGCTATGTGAACAAGGGCCATTACAACAACACCATTTTTCACCGCGTCATTCCCGGCTTCATGGTGCAGGGCGGCGGCATGGAGCCCGGCATGAAGGAAAAGAAGGGCGACCAGCCGATCACCAACGAAGCCAACAACGGCCTGAAAAACCTCAACTACACAGTGGCCATGGCCCGCACCGGTGACCCCCACTCGGCCACCGCGCAATTTTTCATCAACGTCGCAGACAACACCTTCCTCAACCACACCGCCATTTCAGCCCAGGGCTGGGGCTACGCCGTGTTTGGCAAAGTGGTCGCTGGCACCGAGGTGGTGGACAAGATCAAGGCCGTCAAGACCGCTCGCCGGGGTCACCACGACGATGTTCCGGTTGAAGACGTGGTGATCGAAAAGGCCTTGGCACTCTGACATGAGTCCAGCAGTACCGCCCATCGCGGCGCGCGCAGTGGCGCCGCCTTGGGCCGTGCTGCCAGCGCCACCGCATTGGCGCCATGTTGACGTCATCTCCGACCTGCACCTGCAGGCCGGGGAGCCCGCCACCTTTCGCGCCTGGCAGGACTTCATGCAGACCACGCGCGCCGATGCCGTGTTCATCCTGGGTGATCTGTTTGAAGTCTGGGTGGGTGACGATGTCATCGACGCGGCGCCAACGCCGGGCTTTGAAGCCCGCTGCGTGCAAGTTCTGCAACACGCCGCCCAACGCCTCGACATTTTTCTAATGCACGGCAACCGCGACTTTCTGCTGGGCGCGGCATTTGCCAAGGCCTGCAACCTGACCCTGCTGGATGACCCCGCCGTGCTGGACTTTGCCGGGCAGCGCTGGCTGCTTTCGCACGGCGACGCCTTGTGCCTGGCCGACACCGATTACCTGCAGTTTCGGGCCAAGGTGCGCAACCCGCCATGGCAGCAGGATTTTCTGGGCAAACCGCTGAGCGAGCGTCAGGACATCGCACGCGCGCTACGCGCGCAAAGCGAAGCGCGCAAACGCAGTGGCGAGACGTCTGCCGATGTCGATGCCGACCTCAAGGCGACCTGCGATTGGCTGCGCACAGCCCACGCCACGACCCTGATTCACGGCCATACCCACAAGCCCGCCGATCATGACCTGGGAAATGGTTGGAAGCGCATCGTCCTGAGCGACTGGGACGCCGCCGCCACGCCACCGCGCGCCGAAGTCTTGCGGCTGAGCGCGCCCTCCTCCCCTAATCAGGCTCAGGGCGGCACAGTTCAACGCTTGGCCGTGGCTCTGGCGGCCTGACCAGGTCACCAACAAGGCAGTCACCCCGGCGCAAGTCCGGGGTGACCAGCGCTTACGGCTTGAGCAAGACCTTGAGCACGTTTTGCAGCCGACGTGCCAGCGCTGCGTCAAAACTGCTGGCCAACACGGCGGCGGCATCCTGCCCCCAAGTTTGGGCTGGTGCCGGATCATTGCGTTTCGTCAGCAGTTGCAACTGCAACATGCGGCGGGCATTCAAGTGCTCCGCAGGCGTCGGCATTTCAGCCGCCATTTCCAGACGCAGCAGCGCCACGCTGGCATCGCCGGCCGGCGCTTGCGCCAGGGTTTTGGTCCAGGCGCTGCGGGTCGCTGCGGTGACGCGGTTGCCCAGATCTTGCGCTGAGGGTATCTGGGCGGCATCGCGCTGCTCCCAAGCAGTCAGCAACTGCGTTAGCGCCTCGCCGTGCGCCTGTGCCGCCAGCTTGCGCAAGGCAAACTGGGCATGTTCCAAGGCGTCGCGTTGGGCACGAAAGGCGGTATCTCCCAAGCGCGGCGCCTCCTGCCAGGAACCTGCTGCGCCGTCGCGTCCGTCCCGACGTGGCGCCCGATCATCCGAACGACCGGCAAATCGGTCATCGCGCGGCCCCCGAGTGGCATCTCGCGCACCGTCCCGACCACCGTCTTTGCGATCACCGAACTTGGCCCCACGTCCCATGGGCGCCGGCTCGGTCTTTTTCATGCCCGGACGGTCATCGCCGCGCACGGCCACCACCGGCTTGGGCGCGGCTTTGGCTGGCGCGACCGGCTCTTGCGCTGCCAAAGACTCTGCTGCTTCGATGGGTGCGCCGGCTTCATCTATCGCCGGCGTCTGCGCCTCTGCTACAGTTTCAATAGCTGATTGCGCTGATTCCACGGGGGCTACGGCTTGATTTACCGCTGAAACAGCAGCCTGTACAGCAGCTGCAACAACGGCTTTGGCCTGGGCCTGACCACGCAAGGCCGCCTCCAGCGCGTTCATCGCGCTGCGAATGGCTTGCGCATCGCCTGAGGCATTGGCCGCTTCCAGCGCCTTGGCGGCGTCGAGCACCGTGCGGTCCCGCTCGCCCAAGGCCGCATCGGCCTTCTCGCGTTCCGCCGTCTTGCGGTTAAAGGCCTCATCAATCGGCTTGCGAAAGGCGTCCCACAGCTTTTGCTCCTGGCGGCGCTCCATCGGCACCACCTGGGTCTCGGCCTGCCAGCGCTGCTGCAAGGCCTTGACCGCATCAATGCGCAACTCCGGCTGTGCACCCAGCACCTTCGCCTCTTCAATCATGGCCTGGCGCGTTGCCAGGCTGCGCTTTTGCATCGCCTCCAGCGGCGCGGCGGCGGCATTGATGGCGGCCTTCCACAGCGGCTGCAATTCGGCAAACGCTTTTTCACCGACGTGACCACCATCGCGCCAACGGTCGCCGAACTGGTGCAGGATGCGGTTGAAACCTTTCCAGTCGTCGTCCAGCGCCACGGGATTGGCGGCAGCCCAAGCATTGACTTCTTCTATCAGGGCCAGGCGGTGTGCCCGGTGCTCAGCCGACTCGGCCTTGACCTTCTCCAGCCAAGCTTCCACCACTTTATGGGCTTCGTTGCAGGCGTCGTCAAAGCGCTTCCACAAAGCGTGGTTCGGCACCCCGCCCTGGTCGGTCTGTTTCCACTGGTCGCGCAGGGCACGCAGGCTTTCCTGCATCTTGCGCCCGCCCATGGCCTGACCGTCGGGACGCTTGAGCAAGCCTTCGGCTTTGGCCACCAACTCTTCACGCAATTGGTCGGCACGCCAGCGCTGCCAGCCCTCCAGTTCACCGGCTGCGGCCAGCGCCGCATGGGCTTGGTTTTCCAGCTTGTCGTCGATGATCTTGCCGAATTCCTTGAGTGCATTGCGCAAGGCCGCGGCGGCGCCAGCACTGGCTTTGCCATGGCCTTCCGCCACTTCTTGCTCAACTTTTGATAGCGCGTCACGAACGATGGCGATGGCTTTCGCCTTGACTTCAGGATCAACCTGGGGTTTTTTCGGCTTGGCTGGCGCCTCAATCGGAACGCCTCGCGCCACGCGCAGTTCATCCGCCCACACCGGCACCGGTGGCAGGGGCGCAGCGGCATCCGCGGCGGCTTCAGACGCTTGCGCCAGAGCCCCCTTGAAAGCATCCCACACCACCAGCAGCTGGGCCCGCGAGGCATCCAGCAGTGGCGGGTACTTGGCATCAACGCTGGGCCAGTTGGCATCTTCCAACAGGGCCGTTGCCTGCGCCTGCCAGTGGTCCACATCGGCGTGCAAGGCATCGACAACGGCCTGCGCATCGCGCCACGACTTGGTGGACAGCACTTCAATGCGCTGGGCCAGCAACACAGCAGCCTCACGCTGCACCTGCACCCGATGCTGCAGGTCTTCAATCACCTTCACGCGGTCGCTGAGCTGGGCCTTAAACGTGGCCAGTGGCTCCTTGCTCAGGGGTGCACCCGCCTTGGCGGCATCCCGCTGCCACGCCATGGCATCGGCGATGTTGAGTTTGGCCACGGCCAGCAGCGCCTGCGCCCGGTCGGCCCATTCCTGCGCAATGGACTCCTGGCCCTTACTGCGTTTGATCTCATCGAGCTTTTCGCGCAGCAGTTTGGCCGCGCCTTTGTCTTTGCCGCTGATCTCCTTGAAGACGGCCTGTATTTGCTCTGCGCTTGGGGCGCTGGCCAGCCAGTCACGGATTCGCGCCGTGCGCTCAGTCGAGGTATGGGCAGAAAATGCCCCGCCCGTCAACGCGTCCAGCGGATGGGGGTCGTTTGTTTTGGCTGGGATTTGATTCACTTCGGGGGCTTCAGCAGTTTTATGGAGGGCAGAGAAAGGGAACATGAGTCGCACGAACAATGAGGAGGATCCCCGCCGATTTGCGGACAGGGCTGAAGCGCTATTTTCGCCGCAATTTACCGACCCGGCAATAAATGCCTATCGGGTGACTCATTACGCGGGGAAGCTCAGCGCAGGGCCGGCTTGATTTTGCCCTCAATGACGTCGTTTTGGCAGCCAGCCAGCCGTGCCAGCGACTGCTTTTCTGCAACGACAAAGAAGAAAGCCCGGTTGGTTGGCTCCAAGCCAGACCACCGGGCTCGACGGCTGACACCAGGTCCATGCCGTCAGGGCTCGCACGATGAGAGGGTAAAGTCCCAAAGTGCTGGGAAGGCAAAAGATTGCCTCCACAAATCGTCGGGGCCGCTTTATCACTGCTACCTGCCGGTAGGGACTGGCTACTGCCGACTTACCGCCTGTTATGCAACAGACGTCTGTAGTCTAGACAAGCATCGCCGCAAATTCAAATAAAATTTTCAATCGAAAACCAAGCTTCGATTGCGAGAAATCAAAGGACGCAGGGGTTAACACAGTACCGTGACAAGCGCACCATCTCCCCTTATTTCCCCCCGAATAGAATCAAATTTGGAATAACAAACATGTTTGTTATTGTTGACTCGATATATCAAGTGCACCTAGAATCCGCCCACCCCAGCCAAAGGCTAGGGATAACCCGCATCCGCTGCCGAACCCGGCATATTCAAATCTCTGCACCACGATTGATATACAACGCAGGATATTGATAGCGTACCCACCAACCCAAACGAGGTGCCGCCAGTGTTGCCCCTGCATGCAGAGCCACACAGAAGCCCGCGCGAACGAAGGAGTAGCTATGACAGCGTCACAAAAATTCACCCGGGGCCTGCGAACTTTCGCATCCGACATTGCCCAGGGCTTCTTTGAAATTACCCACAACAGTTTTGCCCTTGTCGGGCTGGTTGTCATGTTTGTCGTCATCACCTTGACGGCCCGCCCCGAACTGCGCCAGGTGGGTGAAGTCAAGCTTTTCAGCTGGCTGCAAACCCGCCAAGTCGTCGAGTCCGGCATGCCCAGCGAGATCGACGCCATCGATCGCGCCACCGCGAGCAACCCGCAAGACTTGCCCAAGCAGCAGGCCGCCGTCGCCTATTGGTTGAGCAAAAAATACCGGGTGGCGCCAGAGCCATTGAGCGCCTTGGTGGCGGAGGCCTATGAGATCGGTCTCCGCACCAAGCTGGATCCGACCCTGATTCTGGCGGTCATGGCGGTGGAATCCGGGTTCAACCCGTTTGCCCAAAGCCCGGTCGGCGCCCAGGGCCTGATGCAGGTCATGACCAAAATCCACAGCGACAAATACGAAAATTTTGGCGGCAAACTGGCGGCCTTTGATCCGTTAAGCAACCTGCGGGTGGGCGTCAAGGTACTGCAGGAATGCATCGCCCGCGCCGGCTCCATGGAGGGTGGCCTGCGCTATTACGTGGGTGCCGCCAACATTGAAGACGATGGTGGCTACGCGGGCAAGGTCATGGCAGAGCACGCCCGCCTGCAAATGGTGGCAACCGGCCGCAGGGTGCCGCTAAATCCACCGCAAATAATCCGGGTCATTGCGCCGACCGAAGTTGACCACAGCCCTGAAGAAGTCGCTGCGCTTTCTAACTCCTGATTCACTGCTGTTTGCAGTGGCGTCGGGCATAGCGCAGCATGTCAGTTAAACTTGACTGGCACGCAACTGGCGATAGGCTCTCGGCCCTTAAGGGCGTGAGACGCTGAAGTGGGAACACCACGGGGGAGCGTGCCGCATTGCCGGGGTGGCAACTGTGTTTAGCCGTTCGCCTGGGCAGCCCTGGGATCAAACACATGACCCCCAGGCCCATCGTCTTCAAGGACTGCCATGTACAACCGTCACATTCTCATCGAGCAAACCGATCCCGAGATCTTTGCCGCCATTCAAGCCGAAAACATCCGCCAGGAACAACACATTGAGCTGATCGCCAGCGAAAACTACGCCTCGCCCGCCGTCATGGCCGCGCAGGGCACGCAGCTCACCAACAAGTACGCCGAAGGTTACCCCGGCCGCCGCTACTACGGCGGCTGCGAATTCGTGGACATTGCCGAGCAACTGGCGATCGACCGCGTCAAGCAGATTTTTGGTGCCGATTGCGCCAACGTGCAACCGCATTGCGGCGCTTCCGCCAACGAAGCGGTGTTTCTCGCCTTCCTGAAGCCCGGCGACACCATCATGGGCATGAGCCTGGCCGAAGGCGGCCACCTGACGCACGGCATGGCACTGAACATGAGCGGCAAGTGGTTTAACGTCGTGTCTTATGGCCTGAACGACAAGGAAGAGATCGACTACGACGCCATGGAACGCAAGGCCCATGAGTCCAAACCCAAACTGATCATCGCCGGTGCCTCGGCCTACAGCCTGCGCATCGACTTTGAGCGCTTTGCCAAAGTGGCAAAAGACGTGGGTGCGATCTTCATGGTGGACATGGCCCACTACGCCGGCCTGATTGCCGCCGGTGTGTACCCCAACCCCGTGCCGCACGCCGACGTGGTGACCTCCACCACCCACAAGAGCCTGCGCGGCCCGCGCGGTGGCATTATCTTGATGAAAGCCCAGCACGAGAAAGCCATCAACAGCGCCATTTTCCCCGGCCTGCAGGGTGGCCCGCTGATGCACGTGATTGCCGCCAAGGCGGTGGCCTTCAAGGAAGCGCTGGCGCCGGAGTTCAAGATTTATCAGCAGCAGGTGATCAAGAACGCCCAGATCGTGGCCGAAACGCTCACCAGCCGGGGTTTGCGCATCGTCAGCGGCCGCACCGAGAGCCACGTCATGCTGGTGGATCTGCGCGCCAAAGGCATCACCGGCAAAGAGGCCGAGGCGGTGCTGGGTGCTGCCCACATGACCATCAACAAGAACGCCATCCCCAACGACCCCGAGAAACCGATGGTCACCAGCGGCGTACGCATCGGTACCCCTGCCCTGACCACCCGTGGCTTCAGGGACGAGGAAGCCCGTCTTACTGCGAATTTGATAGCCGACGTGCTGGATAATCCGCGGGATTCTGCCAATATCGACGCGGTACGCGCCAAGGTCAATGCCCTGACCGCACGCTTCCCGGTTTACAAATAAGCCCAGCGCGATGAAATGCCCCTTCTGCAGTCATTCCGAAACCCAGGTGGTGGAGACCCGGATTTCTGAAGACGGGGACTTTATCCGCCGCCGGCGCCAGTGCGCCTCGTGCGAAAAGCGCTTCACCACCTACGAACGCCCGGACGTCAACTTCCCGGCCATCGTCAAAAAAGATGGCCGACGCATTGAATACGAGCGCGCCAAACTGTTGGCCTCGATGAACCTGGCCCTGCGCAAGCGGCCCGTCAGCACGGAACAGATCGACAGCGCCATTGAGCGCATGGAAGAAAAACTGCTCAACCTGGGCCTGCGTGAAGTCCCTTCCACCCGCATTGGCGAGTTGGTCATGCGTGAACTCAAAAAGCTCGACAAAGTAGCTTATGTGCGCTTTGCCAGCGTATATCGGAGTTTTGAGGATATTGACGAGTTCAAGACGCTGGTGGATGAGGTGCGGCGGTAGGCGTAAACAACATACGTGCTTGCCTGCAAATACGGCAAAAGCTCACGCGCAAGCGCAGACAAGCGAAAAAGACGGACAGTCGGTCGGTCTTGCCTGATACGCGGTCGGCCATCGCATTGAAGTTCAGACCAAAGGTTTTTACACTTTGGGCATGGATCTACAAACCGCTTGCGCTTGTGCAACGCCCATTCGCCACACCTCCTCATGTCGGGCGCAAGCCGGTTTTTCCATTCTTGAGGTTCTGATTGCCATCATTATTCTGAGTATTGGCATGCTGGGTGCGGTAGGCATGCAGGCAACCGCGATGCAATCCAACAAAGAAACCCGCAACCAAGCGACAGCCGCTACGTTCGCCCGTGAACTTGCCGAAAAAATGCGAGGCAACCATACAGTAGCCATCAAGACCGCTGCTGCGGACAATCCTTATCTCTTTGACACCACCCTGGGGGCCTCGGCCACCATCGCAACCCCTGCCGTCAATTGCTTTATTAACGGGTGCCCGACCGTCAAAGATGCCGCAACCTGGGACGTCGCGGACTGGCAGGGACGCCTCCAGACCGCACTGCCGACCCCCAGAGTCAAGGTGTGTTTTGACCAGAACCCTTTTGACAGCGACGGCAAACCCCGCTGGGACTGTACTGACGATGGTGACATCAGCGTGTTGAAAATGAGCTGGACAAGAAAGAATACGGCCGGAACGCTCGAATTTGCCGGAAGTACCGGCATGCCGGTCGTCGTCGTGCCCTTGACCGCAGGAAGCTCCGAATGATGCCACGCCGTTTACCCAATACAGGCCGCAAGCAGCGCGGCTTGACGCTGGTTGAGTTGCTGGTCGCCCTTGGCCTGGGTCTGCTGGTCGTGGTGATTGCCGCCACGGCGCTTATGCTGGGCCAGCAAGGCTACCGCAGCGTGGACGCCACCACCCAACTGCGCGATCGGGAACGTTTTGTCACTGACCTGCTGGCACGCGTCATCATTCAAGCGGGTTATCAGGATCTGGGCGCAGCCAATGTTTCCCTGCGTTCAACCTCTACCCTCCTTGGCACTGATCCCGAGCCCGATGTTTACGGTTGGAACAATGCGGTTTACAAGAAGCCGGATGACCTGATTCTGAGCGAGAGCACCAAGATCGCTTCCGGCAATAGACCCACCTCAACCTTATGCACGGCCAATGACACGTCCTGCAAAAACGGCAGCGATGTGTTGGTGGTGCGCTACCAGGGCGTGAACTCGCCGACCGATGCATCCAAGCCAGACAACACCATGATCAACTGCATGGGACAAGGTGAGGCCGGTTTAACAACCGGGGATCTCAACGACCGGGCCGTCAGTATTTTTCATGTGACGCGAGGCGACAACGGCGAACCGTCCCTGTCATGCTCTTACTACAATTTTGCGACCGGTCTCTGGGTCGCATCCGCCCCCATGATTGAGGGCGTTGAATCTTTTCAGGTGCTCTTTGGCACCGACGGCGTGTCCCCCACACTGGCGCCGAGCGTTACCGCCGTGCAAGACACCGTCGCGGAACGCTGGCTGCGCGCCGACCAATTGGTTGTTGCCGGCAACGATGCAGCAACCCGCGAAAACTGGCGCCGGGTGCGGGCGGTCCGCGTAGGCCTGGTGCTGCGCGGGCCTGCGGGTTCGGCCCAGCAGGCGTACACAACCCCCTTCACACCACTCGGCCCCATGTACGCCAGCGCCGATGACAGCGGCTCCAATCTGTCGGTGGCGGCGGACGGCCGCTTACGGCTGCAAAGTACTTTCACTGTGCATTTACGCAACAATCTGACGCTCCGATGAAGCACCATCCTTTAGCCTCCTGTAGCAGCGCCAATGGGCGCGTGCGTAGCAAGCAGCGCGGATTTTCCCTCATCACCACGCTGATACTGCTCATCGTGGTCACGGTGCTCGGGGTCGGCGCGAGCCAGATGGTCTTGCTGTCCGAGCGCGCAACCCGGTTTGACCGCGATTCACAGATCGCTTTCCAGGCGGCAGAGGCCGCACTGATCGACGCAGAATTCGACATCCGCGGCCCCAACACATCAGCCAGCCAGCGCATGGCCTCATTTTCAGCCACCAGCGGGCTTGGCTTTATTGACGGTTGCGGCACAGGCACCTCGCGGGGCTTGTGCTTACCCGCAGCCGATGGTCAAAAGCCGGTCTGGTATGCCGTTGATTTCACCGACGAAACCAACAGCGCCAAAACTGCGAAATTTGGTGACTTCACGGGCCGAACCTTTGCGGCCGGCACCAGCGGCATTCGCCCCGAGATGCCCCCCCGCTACATCATTGAAGTG
>DAITMI010000028.1:0-31247 GCA_036835225.1 Rhodoferax sp.
GGGGCCTGACCGACCGGGTGGTAGGCCATGTCGGGCGAGGCAAAGATGTGCGGGTTGCCGTCGAACTTGGCCAGCAAGGTGATCTCAAGGGCGGGGGGCAACTCGATATCGACGATATAAACCTGTATCAACGCCGCCTTGCGGGCGTCAAAGCTGTGTTTGAAGACAGTGTGCGTGCTGATATCAGTCACCGCAATGCCCAGTGTCTTGGCGATCAGCTGGGGCAGGGCGTCGGCGGCGTGGTCTAACGGTAATTTGAGTTCGGTCAGTCGGATCATGGAAGTTACGTCAATGGCTCGTGGTTATCAAGCAGATGTGGCGCGCAGCGGCGGGGTTTTTCAGGCAGGCAAAAAACCTTCAATCGACAGGTAGCGTTCACCGGTGTCGTAGTTGAAGCCGAGCACGGTAGCGCCGGCCGGCAGCTCGGGCAGCTTTTGCGCAATGGCGGCCAGCGTGGCGCCGGAGGAAATGCCGACCAGAATGCCTTCTTCGCGGGCACAGCGGCGTGCCATTTCGCGGGCTGGCTCGGCATCCACCAGAATCACGCCGTCCAGCAAATCGGTGTGCAGGTTTTTCGGGATAAAACCGGCGCCAATGCCCTGAATCGGGTGCGGTGCGGGCGCGCCACCTGAAATCACGGGTGACGCCACCGGCTCCACCGCGTACACCTTCAGGTTCGGCCACTTGGCCTTGAGGACTTGGGCACAACCCGTCAGGTGACCGCCGGTGCCGACGCCGGTGATCAGTGCGTCGATACCATCGGGAAAGTCGGCCAGGATTTCCAGTGCCGTGGTGCGCGCATGGGCCTCAATATTGGCCGGATTTTCAAACTGCTGCGGCATCCATGAATTGGGCGTGGCGGCCACCAGTTCCATGGCGCGGGCGATCGAGCCTTTCATGCCCTGTTCGCGCGGCGTCAGATCAAACGTGGCGCCGTAGGCCAGCATCAGGCGGCGGCGTTCCACCGACATGCTGTCGGGCATGACCAGAATCAGCTGGTAGCCTTTGACCGCTGCCACCATGGCCAGGCCGACACCGGTGTTGCCGGAGGTGGGCTCGATGATGGTGGCGCCGGGTTTGAGCTCACCGCTTTTCTCGGCCGCTTCCACCATCGCCAGGGCAATGCGGTCCTTGATCGAGCCACCGGGGTTGCTGCGCTCGGATTTGATGTAAACGTTTTGGCCCACGCCAAACAGGCGGTTCATGCGGACGTGCGGCGTGTTGCCAATGGTTTGCAGAATGTTGTCGGCTTTCATGAGCGGCTCCAGTGGTGGCTGACGGGTTGTGCGTGGGGCTGATGGCGCGGAAGTGGCCATTTTCGACTACTTCAACGATGTGTTTCGATATATCGTTAGACGCGGGAGACGCAAAGCCGTCTGATCGCCGCGATAATCAGCGTGTGAAGCCCGCCAGACTGTCGCTGGTGCAAGCCGCAAGGACGACGCTTCGGCGTCGGGTGGAAACACCGCACTGGAGGAACGTCCGGACTGCATAGGGCAGCGTAGCAGCTAACGGCTGTCCACTGAAAGCCGCTCACGCAAGTGAGCGGTATAAGGTGAGGATTAGAGCAACAGAGACGAGTCGCAGCGGGGCAACCTGGTGCGGGTGAAACGGGCAATCTCTACGCGCAGCAATACCAAGTAGGCCAGCGTTGATGGGGCCCCCAGAGCTGGCGGGTAGGTAGCACCGAGCCGTTGGGTGACCAACGGCCCAGATTAATGACAGTCACATGGAGAAAGATCGAAAGATCCGCCTCCATGCACAGAATCCGGCTTATCGGTGGGCTTCACACTTTATTGACTGGCGCTGGCCATGGCCGCAGGTTTATCCGCGGGCCAGCAAGGACTGGCCGAGCGCAAACACCGAGTTTGGCGCAGTGCTGCGAATCAGCGCATGCTTGGGCTTCTTGAACACGCCCCGATTCGGCGCTGGCCGCTCTTCCACCTGAACCCCTTTGGCAAGTTGCCCCAGTACCAGGCTGCGCAGCGTGATGGATTGCATGTAGTCCATCATTTTCGAGTTCAAGGTGTCCCACAGCTCCTGGGTCATATCCTGGCCCACATGGGGCAACGTGGCTTCCACTGGCCGGGCGGCGTCCCCGGCGTTGAGATGGCTGCCTTCTTCGACGGCCCCAATGATGTCAGCCACCGTGATGCTGTCGGCCCGGTGACCCAGCGCATAGCCGCCACCGGGGCCGCGTGTGCTCTCCACCAAGCCGTGGTGGCGCAGTTTGCTGAATAACTGCTCCAGATAAGACAGCGAAATCTGGTGCCGCACCGCGATGTCGGACAGCGGGATGGGACCTAATTTTTCGCGTAGCGCGACGTCGATCATCGCGGTGACGGCAAAGCGACCCTTGGTACTTAAACGCATATCTGTATCTCCTGTCAGTGTCCCGATGTATGAGACAGCCCTGGACTATAAGGTTCTTACCACTTCGCGTAAATTCGTATTTTTTACTATTAAACTTCGAAAAATGCGAATAATAGAGGCTTGTACTCAGGAGAATCACCATGAATTTCAAGCACCTGCACTATTTTTGGGTGACGGCCAAAGCCGGTGGTGTCATGCGCGCGGGCGAGCAGCTGCACACCACGCCGCAAACCCTGTCCGGCCAGATCAAGCTGCTGGAGGACTGGCTCGGCCGCAAGCTGTTTCGCAAAAGTGGCCGCCAGCTGGAACTGACCGACGACGGCCGGCTGGCGCTGGGCTATGCCGATCAGATCTTCGCCCTCGGCGCCGAGCTGGAAACCGCGCTGCGCCAGGCGCGCGGTGGCCAGCCGGTGCTGGATTTTCGGGTCGGCGTGGCGGATTCAGTGGCGAAATCGGTAGCCTACCGCCTGCTGGAGCCGGCCCTGTCGGTGGCCGAGCCCGTCAAACTGATTTGCAGCGAAGGCAAGTTTCCCGACCTGCTGGCGCAATTGGCCTTGCACCGCCTGGACCTGGTGATTGCGGATGAGCCGATGTCCAGCCGCGTCAGTGTCAAGGCGTTTAACCATCCCCTGGGTAGCACCGCGATGAGTTTTTTCTGCGCGCCAGCGCTCAAGCTACAGCTTCAAGGCGAGTTTCCCGCGTGCCTGAATGACATGCCGATGCTGATCCAGGGCGCATCGGCCTCGGTGCGCCAGCAGTTGGAGGGTTGGCTGACCCGGCACCAGATTCACCCCCGCATCGTCGGGGAGTTTGACGACGGCGCGTTGATGACGGCGTTTGGCCGTGAGGGGCGGGGCGTGTTCATGGCGCCCAGCGTGCTGGAAGCCGAGACGGTGGCGCAGTTTGGCGTGGAAGTGATCGGCCGCAGCAACGAGCTGGTGGAGGAGTTTTATGCGGTGTCGGTGGAACGGCGCATCACGCACCCCTGCGTGGTGGCCATTACCGATGCGGCGCGCGGCCAGCTGTTCAGCGCCGGCGCTTAGAACCGCTCGTGCGGCAGCAGGTAGCGCCACTGCCCGATGGGCAGGGTCGTCAACGAGACGCGGCCGATGCGGATGCGTTTCATGCTCAGTATCTGCAGACTGACCCGCTCGCACAGGTAGGCAATCAGACCCGGATGCGTGCCTTTGACGGCAAAACGCAGTTTGCTTTTGCCCTCGTTGGCACTGTTGACGCTGACTTTGACGCGCGGCAAAGGGTGGCCGTCGGAACTGAGCCCCTGATTCAGGCGCTGCAGCGTGTCGGGTGTGATTTCCCCTTCGATCTCGACGATGACTTCATGCTCGATCACGCCCGCGTCTTCGCTGAGCTTGCGGGCCACCCGCCAGTCCTGCGTGAAAACCAGCAAACCGCCGGCACCCACTTCCAGCGGCACCGGTGAAGTCAGGTCGGCAAAATGGCGCTTGAGCAGCCGGATGCCGGAGGCGTCGTCAGCCGCCCGTGTCGTGGGCGTGAGCAGCTGCCGTGCCTTCTTCGGCGCCTTCCTGGGCGCGCGGGCGTTGGCGCGCGGCTCGTCCTCCTCATCCTCGTCGTCACCATCGTCATAGCCGGGCGGCTTGTGTAGCAGCAAGGTGACTTGCGTGACGTCCATCAGGCTGGCGTTCTTGTCCAGCTCGACCTGCTGATTCAGCACCTTGAATTGCGGTTCTTCCACCACCTGGCCATTGACGCTGACCCAGCCGCCGGCAATGTATTGCTCGGCCTCGCGGCGCGAACAGGGCACCATCTCGGCGACGCGCTTGGCCAGCCGTTCGCCGGGCAGTGGCGCATGGGGGGCAGGTTTTTTATTCGGACTCATTGGCAGGATGTTAACCGTCCCGGCGTCACCAACTGAGCGGATCCAGCCGGTAGAGCTGTGTCAGTTCACGGTACAGCGCCGGGTGCTCCGTGGCCATGCGCTGCGGTTGCTCAAAGAAGACCTCCGAGATCACCGCGAAAAATTCAGCTGGGTCGGTGGCGCCATAGTCGCTGAACAAAGACGCCTGGGTGTGTGCGGCGCGTGCCTGTAACTGGTTGAACTCGGCCCCGAGTACCTGCGACCAGCGGGCGTAATGCTCGCGCCGCGCCAGCACCGGGGCGCCGTTGGCGGCACCGGTTTCCTGATCGAGTTGATGGGCGAACTCATGGATGACCACATTCTGGCCATCGTCGGGAGTGGCGGCGTCTTCCCGCGCATCGTGCCACGACAAGATCACCTGCCCTTGCGCCCAGGACTCACCGGACAGCACCTGGCGCCCGTGATGGGCGACGCCAATGCCGTCGGTGTGCTCCCGACGGACCACGAAGCTGCCCGGGTAGAGCAGGATCTGCCGCAGGCCCGGGTAGTAGCCGCGGGGGCGATTGAGCAGCAGCAGGCAGGCTTGTGCCGCGATCGTCACCCGCATCTCGTCGGTGATGTCCAGGCCAGCACACCCGATAAAGGCCTTCTCGGCCACGAAGACCTGGATGTGCTGTTTGAGCTGGCGTTGCAGGTCGGCTGGCAGCGCGCGCACATAGGGCACACGTTGCCTCAGTATGTCGCGCCAGGCCGCGGGAAACGGTTGGGCGCGAAGCTTTTGGCGTCGGCGCGCAAGCAGATAGGGCTGACCCAGCAACCAGAGCACAAAAAGCAGGGCCAGGCCGGAAACAATGAGTGCGGGCAAAGCTTGGCCCCTCACGACATCGTTGCTTCGATACGCGCCACATGCGCCATCAGTGAGCGCTTCGCCACCGGCCACATGCGCGGCGGCACGTCGTCGTAGGCTTGTTCGACCCAGTCGTCCAGCGTGCCATCCGGGTGCGCCTGCATCGCTTTGAGAATCTTGGCTTCACGTTTGAGGCGATGGGCCTTGAGGTGGGCGATGGCAGCGGCGGCTTCGCCGGCGTAGCCGCCGATGGCGTAGCCATGCGCCGGCAGGATGAATTCGATTTGGAGCTCCGTGCAGGCGGCACTCAAGGTGTCCAGCGAATCGAGGTAGGCCGTCATGTCGCCATCGGGTGGGTCAATCACGGTGGTGCTGCCGTTGAGGATGTGGTCGCCGCTGAACAGCAGGCCGTCTTCCAGCAGCACCAGACACAGGTGGTTGGCGGCGTGGCCGGGGGTGTGAATGATTTGCAGTGTGTGGCCTATATTAGATGCTAAATTGGCCTCTAGCCCTCGTGGAATAAGCGTGAGTAGCTCTCGATTTAATAGCGATCGGTTGGGCATGAATTCGCTCGCTTGGCGTGCCGTGGGCGCCGAGGGCAGGCCCAGAATCGGCGGCTTGGGCGCGCACAGCGCCTGCAGGGGCTGGGCGCCGGGCGCGTGGTCCGGGTGCGAGTGGGTGCACACAATCATGCGGATATCGCCCCCGGCGGCGCGCCACAATTTTTCCAGGTGCTCCGGGTCGGCCGGGCCGGGGTCAATGGCGATGTAGCCGGTATGCGGGTCGCCCACCAGATAGCTGTTTGTGCCGGGGCCGGTCATGGCGCCGGGGTTGGGCGCGGTGAGGCGCAGCACGTTTTTCAACAGCGCCACCGGCTGCGCGGACTGCCAGTCCAGCGCGTGCACGATTTGCCCGTTCGGGCAGACCAGCGCCAGCTCGCCATAGGGCAGCTCATGCTCCATGTAGCGGGCCTCATGGCCGGCCAGCAAGCCAGCGCGCGGGCAACTGGTCCACAGCGGCTGCTCGGTGGCGGCGCAGGCCTGCAGCACGGCGTCCACCGTTCCATAGTCCAACAGTCGCTCCAGCGTGCGGATGGTGGGAAAAATGATGAAAAACCCACCCGCCTGGTGCCGTGCCAGCGCCTCGGCCGGGCGCACCCACACCGGCTCGAATTGCTCGGTTTCATCCGCCACCGGCGTTTGGCCCTCGGGCATGCGGGCGACCAGAAAGGGCACATCAAAGCGGCGTGGCAAGTCGCGGTCGGTGATCCAGTGGGCCAGCACAAACACCTCATCGGCGGCCAGCGTCAGGCCACGGGCCTGGCATTGGGCGAGGAAGGGCTTCAAGCGGTCGAGCGCGGCAATATCGCTGTGGTCGGCATGTGCGCCGTCTGCCTTGCGGGCGAGCAGCACGCCCAACTCTTCAAAACTCTCGCGGATGGCGGCGATGGCTTGCGTCAGGTGCAGCTCGCTTTGCGTGGCCCGCCGCCTGGCCTGGCCGTGGCTGGCCGCATCGGCCGCGTCCACGCCGCCGCCCGGGAACACATAGGCGCCGGGGGCGAAGCTGGCGCTCATGGAACGGCGCGTCATCAGCACCTCAATGCCGGCGGCAGAGTCACGCAACAGCAGTACCGTGGCGGCGGGTCGGGTGGCGGCGGGCTCGCGCTGGGGATGGAGGAGTTGGGTGGGTCGTGCCATAGCGTGAATTTTGCAGCCAAAACCAGCCGCCGGTGTCGCGCCGGCGATGTTCGCGTTAACCCGACTGGTAATTTCCGCCCCGCTGTTAACAATCGGCAGGGAACAGCTGAACTTTTTCCGGAGACAAATAATGAAACCTCAAATACTGCGTGCGCTTCTTGTCATGAGCGCCGCTGCTTGTCTGGCAGCACCGCTGAGCGCACTGGCCCAGGCCGCCACGACCGGTGCCGGACCGGCCTGGCCGGCCAAGCAAGCAATCAAGCTGGTGGCGGTGTTCCCGCCCGGTGGCTCGGTCGATCAGGTGGCGCGCCTGTTGGCCCAGCCCTTGTCCCAGCAGTTGGGGCAAAGTGTCATTGTGGAAAACAAGGGCGGTGCGTCCGGCTCAATCGGTGCCGCCGCGGTGGCAGCGGCGCCAGCCGATGGCTACACCTTCGCCGTGGTGTTTGATACCCATGGCGTCAACCCCAGCCTGATTCCCGGTCTGCCGTTTGACTCGAAAAAGGACCTGACCCCGATCGTGCTGATCGGCACCGCGCCCATGGTGCTGGCTACTTATGCCGGCTCGGACTTCAAGACCTTTGCCGATGTGGTGGCCGCAGCCAAGTCTAAAACTGGCGTCAGTTACGGCACCATCGGCTCGGGCAGCCTGGGCCACCTGGCCATGGCCCTGCTCGGCAAGAGCGGCGGCCTTGACTTTCAGCATATCCCCTACAAGGGCGGCGGCCCCTTGATGAACGACGCCGTGGCCGGCCACGTGCCGCTGTCCATCGGCTCGGTGTTCCTGCTCAAGCCCCACATTGACAGCAAGCGCCTGCGCCCGCTGGCGGTGACGACCAGCGTGCGCGCGCCCGCCCTGCCGGCGGTTCCGACCCTGGCCGAAAGTGGTTTTGCCGGTTTTGACGCCCCCGCCTGGTGGGCCATCTTGGCGCCCGCCAAGACCCCACCCGAGATTCTCAAGCGCATGAACGAGGAGATCAACAAGGTGTTGCGGCTGCCCGACGTGGCCAAGCGGCTGGAGGCCCAGGGGATTGATGTGGTGGGCGGCTCCGCTGAGGCGGCCCGGCTGTTTGTTGACAAGCAGATGGATATCTGGAGCAAGGTGGTGAAGGAAAACAATATCAAGGCGGACTAGATCGCCCCACGCTGGCCACTGCGTCTGCGGCACTGCCCCCCGAAGGAGACCGATTTGGGCGCTCGCCGAACTTCGTTTCCTTGGGGTGGTCCAGCGGACAATTGCGTCGCCACAGCGCGGCTCACTCTTCCGGCGTAATCCCCAGCGCCACCAGAAAGCGCGCCACCATGTTGTAGGTGGCAATGGCACTGGTCAGCTCGACAATCTGCGTCGCATCGAAGTGTTGGCGTAGCGCGTCAAAGACCTCGTCGCCCACCTTCACGTCCAGCGTCATCTGCGCCGCGTACCGGATCACCAGCGCCTCCATCACGTCCAGCGCGGCATCCGCGGGAACGCCGCGCGGGTCGGTTTTGATAAAGCTGTTCAGGGCATCGAGCTGGGCCTGCGTGCCGCCTGCGGCCAGGAAGTCCGGCGCATGGTGGTGGTACTCGTAGTCGGCGCCGGTGAGCAGGGCCACGGTGCAGATGCCGAGTTCGCGCAAGCGCCGGCTGGTGGGCAGCTCGGTGCGCACCGCCTTCAGGTAGCTGTTCCAGCCGCGCGCCAGCGGTTCGCTCCACAGCAGGGCTTTGTCCAGGTTCAGCAGGGCGCCGCCGCGTCGGGCCAGGATGGTATCGACCAGTTCCTGCGGTTGCGGTTTGAGGGCCGGGGTCCAGTCGGGGATTCGCATAAGGGATCTGTTGGTAAGTGAGAAACAACAAAGGATAAGCGGATAATTCCGCCATGCGAATTCCATTCACCAAAATGCAGGGGGCTGGCAACGACTTTGTGGTGCTGGACGAGACCAAAAAGCGCTTGGGCCTGTCCACTGCGCACTACCGCTGGCTGGCCGACCGTCACTTTGGCGTCGGTGCCGATCAGATTTTGACGGTGCGCCCGTCATCGGCCCCCGGCATTGACTTTGAATACATCATTCACAACGCCGACGGCGCCGAGGTGGAGCAATGCGGCAATGGCGCGCGCTGCTTTGCCCGCTTTGTGCGGGACCAGGGCCTGACCAGCAAGGATGCGATCCGGGTGCAGACGCGCGGCGGCGTGATCGAGCCGCAACTCACCCCCGATGGCCGGGTGACGGTGAACATGGGGGCGCCGGTGTTCGAGTTGACCGCCATTCCGTTTGATGCGACTGATCTGCAGCCACAAGCCGTCGGTTTATGGCAAAAATGGCCTCTAGCCCTCGTGGATCATGCACAGATAGCTACTGTTTTTGTAGCGGTGGTGTCCATGGGCAATCCGCACGCGGTGCAGGTGGTGGATGACGTCGATGCCGCTCCGGTACTGGTGCAGGGCCCGCTGATTGAACATCACGCCCGTTTTCCCCGGCGCGTGAATGCGGGTTTCATGCAGATTGTCGATCGCAGCCACATTCGGCTGCGCGTGTTTGAGCGTGGCGCCGGTGAAACCCTGGCCTGCGGCACCGGCGCGTGCGCGGCCGTGGTGGCTGGCATCCGGCTCGGACTGCTGGACGCCACCGTGGACGTGCAGACGCGCGGCGGCACCTTGAGCATTGCCTGGGCGGGCGCGACATCGCCGGTGATGATGACCGGCCCGGCCACCCCAGTTTTTCACGGCGAAATCGACTTACCTGATCACTTATGACTACTCCCTTCACCAACCCGATTACCGAAGACGACATTGCCAACTACCTGGCCAATACGCCGGATTTTTTTGAGCGCCATGCCGAGTTGCTGGCTGCGGTGCAACTGACCAGCCCGCACAGCAGTCGCGCCGTCAGTCTGCAAGAGCGCCAGGCCGTCATGCTGCGCGAGAAGATCAAGGTGCTGGAACACCGCATCATGGACATGATCCGCCATGGCACCGAGAACGTCTTGCTGTCCGACAAGTTGCTGGGCTGGGCGCGCAGCCTGTTCCTGGTGGCTGACCCGCTGGCCTTGCCAGGCCAGATGGCGGACGAGATTGCGGAGCAGTTTGCGGTGCCGCAGGTCGGCATCAAGGTCTGGGGCGTGGCGCCGGCGTTTGCCCAGGCTGACTTTGCCCACGGCGTGAGTGAGGATGCCAAGCTGTTCGCCTCCTCGCTGATGGAGCCGTTTTGCGGTGTTAACACTGGGTTTGAGGCGGTCAGCTGGTTGCCCGACCCACAGGCGGCGACCTCGCTGGCGATCCTGCCTTTGCGCCCCGGGCCGGTAGGCAGCATGGCGCCGGCCTTTGGCCTGCTGGTGCTGGCGTCGCCCGATGCGCAGCGCTTCAACAGCACCATGGGCACCGACTTTCTGGCGCGCATTGCGGAGCTGGCCAGCGCTGCGCTATCGCGCCTGCGCTAAGCATGGGGGCGACAGCTGCCGCAGCGCCGGGCCGCCCCAAGTCAGGCATGGCCCCCGCCGGGGGCAACGCCGCACACGCAGTGGCCAGCGTGGGGGCAAGCTTCGCCGCCGGGCCGCCCCAAGGGGAAGCAGCCCCCTCGGGGGGCAGAGCAGCACACGAAGTGGCCAGCGTGGGGGCTCATTTGACGGAGCGTTACCTGGAGCACGTGCGCGTCGAAAAGCGCCTGGCGCAACGCACCGTTGAGCTGTATGCGTTGGATCTGCAGAAGCTGAGCACTTACGCCGCGCAGGGGAAGGTCGAACTCGTGCAGGTGCAAAACACCCATATCCGCCGCTGGGTCGCGCACATGCACGGCGGCGGCCGCAGTGGCCGTGGCATTGCCCTGATTCTGTCGGGCTGGCGCGGTTTTTACGCCTGGCTGGGGCGCGAAGGGCTGGTTGGCAGCAACCCGGTGCAGGACGTGCGTGCCCCCAAGGCCGGCAAGCCCCTGCCGAAAGCCTTGAGTGTGGACGAGTCAGTGCAGTTGGCCAGTTTCAGCAGTGACAGCAATGACCCGTGGCTGGAAGCGCGCGACGCCGCCATCGTCGAATTGTTGTATGGCGGCGGCTTGCGCGTGGGTGAGTTGACCGGGCTGGATGCCGTGGCCAGTCCAGCGGCGCGCGGCTGGGTCGATGTGCAGGCCGGAGAGGCCCATGTGCTGGGCAAGGGCGCCAAGCGGCGGACCGTGCCGGTGGGGTCCAAGGCGGTCGAGGCCTTGCAGCGCTGGCTGGCGCTGCGCGACCCGGCCGGTACGCAAAGTGCGCAGACGGCTCTGTTTATCGGGCGCAACGGCACCCGCCTGACCGCCCAATCGATCTGGCAGCGGCTGAAGCGCCGCAGTCTGCAAGCCGGCTTGGCCACGCCGGTGCATCCCCACATGCTGCGCCATTCGTTTGCCAGCCATCTGCTGCAGTCCAGCAGCGACTTGCGTGCCGTGCAAGAGTTACTGGGGCACGCCAACATCACCACCACGCAGGTCTATACCCGGTTGGATTTCCAGCACCTGGCCAAGGCCTACGATGCGGCGCATCCCCGGGCCAGAATCAAGGTGACCGGTCAAAAGTAAGGCACACGGCGGCGCATCGAAAGAAAGGTCATCCATGCGCCGTCAAATCCTTGTTTTTGGGACAAAGTGTGGCGGGTGACGCCGGCAGCAGGCGCCGCTGGCAAAACCCATGATCCGGGTGGATGTGCCTGCCATGGCCATCACTTATTGGTGTCATGTTGAGCCATCAGTTGGGGTCAACGGTAATGATTTAAGGCCAAGCCGGATCAGCCTGTTTGCCTTCGCGGGTGTCGTTGCTGACGTGTATCGCCTTGACCAGCCTGACACCGTATCAGTAGCTTCTCCCGGCTATTCAACAGTGACCTTCATCGCACCTGGGGCTTTGCCGTCTGCGTCCGTGAGGGCGGAAGGTGGCGTGTGCCTCACAATCGCGCCATGAAAATAATTCGCTTGAGAGATGGTAAAGAGCGCTCCCTGCAGCGCCGCCACCCCTGGATTTTTGGGTCTGCCATTGCCAAGGGCACCGCCGACGCAGGCGAGACGGTGCGGGTGGAGTCCCATGCAGGGCAGTTCCTGGGCTGGGCGGCGTTCAGCCCGGCCTCCAAAATCCGGGCCCGGGTCTGGAGTTTTGACGAGGCGCAGCGCATTGATGCTACTTTTTTAATAGCTGCTTGCGCCCAGTCCGTAAGGGCTAGAACCCGATTTGATATACAAAGCGACAGCCTGCGGCTGGTGCACGGCGAGTCCGACGGTTTGCCGGGACTGATCGTGGACCGCTATGGCGACACGCTGGTGGCCCAGTTTCTCTCCAGTGGCGCCGAGCGCTGGAAAGAGGTGCTGGCCGATGCCCTGCTCGCCGCCACCGGTCTCACCAAGCTGTACGAACGATCAGACGCCAGTGGCCGGGCGCTGGAGGGCTTGCCCGAGCTCACTGGCTGGTTGCGCGGCGAGGGGCCGGTGGATCTCGTCTTGCGTGAGCATGACTGGCGGCTGGCCGTCAACATCGCCAGCGGGCATAAGACCGGCTTTTACCTGGATCAGCGTGATAGCCGACAGAAGTTTGCCGACTACAGCCGCCGTCTGAAGTTCGAGCGTGTGCTCAATTGCTATTGCTACACCGGTGGCTTCACCGTGGCGGCGTTGACCGGTGGCGCGGCCCATGTCACCTCGATTGACTCGTCCGGCCCGGCGATTGAAAAGGCCGCCGCCAATGTCGCCTTGAACGGTTTTGAGGCGAGTCGCGCCACGTTCATGGACGCGGACGTGAATGCCTCGTTGCGGCAGTTTGGCGCCGAGGGCCGGACCTTTGACGCCATCGTGCTTGATCCGCCGAAGTTTGCGCCCACTGTGGCGCATGCCGAGCGCGCAGCGCGGGCCTACAAGGACATCAACCGGCTGGCCTTCAAGATCCTGGCGCCGGGCGGGGTGTTGTTCACCTATTCCTGCTCGGGCGGCATCAGCGCTGACCTGTTTCATAAAATTGTGGCCTCCGCTGGTATCGACGCCCAGGTGGACGGCTATATAGTTGAGCGCATGGGCGGCGCGCCGGATCACCCGATGACCATCAATTTCCCCGAAGGCGAATACCTCAAGGGGCTGGTGGTGATGCGCAAATAACCCCAAACCAATTGATTCCATCTCTACTTCAATGCGATATGTCGTTGCCCCGCCTTGCCGTGCTAATGCACTGTCAGCGGTGGTGCGCCTAATCTGTCATCGAATTAGAAATGGAATGACCGCTACACTCCCTGTGCTTCTGACGCCAACCCATTGAGAAAAACGATGAGTCTCATTCCTGCAACCATCCTGACGGGCTTTCTTGGCTCGGGCAAAACCACGCTGCTCAAACGCGTGCTTGAAGAGGCCCATGGCCAAAAAATCGCCGTGATCGAAAACGAGTTTGGCGAAGAAAACATCGACAGCGACATCCTGGTGTCCGACACCCAGGAGCAGATCATCCAGATGAGCAACGGTTGTATTTGCTGCACCATCCGCGAGGATCTGCGCGCCACCCTGCGCGATCTGGCCGAGAAAAAACGCAAGGGCGAGCTCGACTTTGACCGGGTGGTGATTGAAACCACCGGGCTGGCGGACCCCGGTCCGGTGGCGCAAACCTTCTTCATGGACGATGAAATTGCCGAGAGCTACTTGCTGGACTCGATTCTGACGCTGGTGGATGCCAAACATGCGGCGACACAGCTCAACGAGCGCCAGGAAGCGCGTCGGCAGGTCGGTTTTGCCGACCAAATTTTCATCAGCAAGACGGATCTGGTGGCCCCGGAGGAGGTGGCTGCGCTGATGCACCGCCTGCAGCACATGAACCCGCGTGCGCCGCAAAAAGCGGTTCATTTTGGCGACGTGGCGCTGTCTGAGGTGTTTGACCTGCGGGGCTTCAATCTGAATGCGAAGCTGGACATTGACCCTGATTTCCTGAAAGAGGAGGCGCATCAGCAGCTCGGGCACGATCACGCGCCCGGCGAACATTGCGACCATCCCTCTCACAGCCACGGCGGCGGACATCACCACCACCATGATGATGACGTCAAGAGCTTTGTCTTTAAATCGGAGCGCGCCTTTGACCCGGCGAAACTGGAAGACTTTCTCGGCGCGATTGTCAATATTTACGGCCCGCGCATGTTGCGCTACAAGGGTGTACTGCACATGAAAGGCACCGATCGCAAGGTGATTTTCCAGGGCGTGCACCAATTGATGGGCAGCGATCTCGGCCCCGCGTGGGCAGAAAATGAAGAGCGTTCCAGCAAAATGGTGTTCATCGGCATTGATCTGCCCAAGGACATCTTGTTGCAGGGCATGGAGCAGTGCCTCGTTTAATTCGAACTAGCATTAGCATTCTCAGGCGGCAGACCCAATGATTGTCTCGATTTTGCAACTGATGGGTTTTCCGGTGGGTAAACCGGTACACTCGCGCGCCGAAGAAGTTCCGCAAGGCCAGCCCTCAAAAGCGCGCAGCGAGCGTATAAGCTCTAAGGCTTCAGACTCCGCTGCCAACACTGAGCGAGCGTCCATCAGCGAAAAAAATGCACAGGTAAACCCTGCGAGGAGGCAAGAAGTGAAAGCTCAACCCGGAAAAGCCCAGGTGGCATCCCACGTGACCAAGGTGGTCGGCAAGGTCAAGCCGGCCGCGAAAACCGTTACCCAGTCCGAGGAAAAACCGGCGATCAAAGCCAAGCCGGCGGCGAAATCAGCGGCAGGAGCCCCGACCAAAACGCCGGTCAAGAAGGTGTCAGCGGCCAAAATGCCTGTGAGTGCCGCTGTTGGGGAGAAAGACGCCAAGCCCGCACCCAAAGTAGTCGTGGCCAAGAAGGCCAAGCCGGCCCCGGCCAAAGCCGGCAAGCCGACAGCCCAAGTTCAAGTAAAGGATTCTGTGAAAATGATGACGACGAAAGCCAGTAAACCCGAAGCGGTGGTAGCAAAACCCAAAGTGACACATTCAGTGGCACCCGGCACCCTTGCCAAGGCGGCAGCACCGGCCAAACCGGTGGTGGCGGTGCCGCCAACGCCAGTGGCCGCCACGTCAGTACCCGCCAGAGCCGGCCGTCCTTCCTCACGGCTTGCGCAACTGACGGTTCCCTCGATGGCGCAATCGGTGGCCTCTACCGCTGCCAAAGCCAGTTTTACGCAAATCATGTCATCGCCACTGATTGTTCCCCCGCTTGCTTCGGCGATCAAGAAAGATCCCAAGCTGGCCAACAACTGGAAGCTAAAGCCGATTGACCAACTGACGGATGCCGATGTGATCGCCATGCCCGATGATGAGTACATGAACGATACCCAGTTGGCCTATTTTCGTCGCAAGCTGACGGTCCTCAAACAGGAGATCCTGAGCAATGCGGGCGAAACCACGGAGCACCTGCGGGAAGATACCGTGGTGGTGCCCGATCCGGCCGACCGTGCCACCATTGAGGAAGAGCACGCACTGGAGTTGCGTACCCGGGACCGGGAGCGCAAGCTCTTGAAGAAAATTGAACAGTCGATCGTACGCATCGATGCGGGTGATTACGGCTATTGTGATGAAACGGGTGAATCGATTGGGGTGGGGCGCCTGCTCGCACGCCCAACCGCCAACCTGTCTCTTGAGGCCCAGCAGCGGCGAGAGCTCAAACAGAAGATGTTTGGGGACTAAGACCGGCCGGCAGCAACTTTTTTTACGGCTTCTGCGTTTCATGGCGACGAAAGACACTAGCTCCAGTTTTCTGTCCCGGATGGTCCGATTCGTCCGTCATCCGACGACCGACTGGTCTGCGCTGGATGAGCCAGCGCCGGAGCCAGAGCCAGAGCCAGAAAGTGGCTATAGCAAGCAGGCGCTCAAGGCGATGATTGAGAGCAAGCGGCAAAACGATTTTGTGCGTCGGCGGGAGTTTGACCAACTGCGCAAATTGCGCCGCAATGGGCTCTTGATCAGCCCCGAGCTCGCTGGCCGCCCCTCTTTTTTTCAAGCAAGCACCACGTCCAACTTGGATGAGCGTGCCATGACGCTGAAGAAAATTGATGAAATTGAAGCCCAAATGTCCAAGCAGTGGTGGAAAGGCAAAGAGGACAAGGCCTCGGTTCAGGGGGAAGCGGTCATGACGGCCAACCCGTTGCCGGTCGCGGGTGACCGTGCACCGAGAAGCGTTGAACTGAGAGGAGCAGCAGATACTTTTGCGCCGACGCAGGCGCGCGAGTTGAGCCCGGAATTTGACTCTGGCGAAGGCGTTGAGTACGAGTCCACACGGATGGGCTTATCCACCCCTGACTACGCTGCGCCAAGGGCGGGGGGATCGCAGCCGACGGTCGCCAGGAGCGCGGCGGGCAGCAGGAATTTTGACGCTGGGCTCAACGAATTTTCGACTTCCAAATTGGTTTCCATCGAGTTGGGCCAGGGTCTGGCCGACGCGGAGCTGGAGGAAGCGGCCATCCGTTTCGCTAACGGTGATGATGCGGGGGCCGAAGCCGGTCTTCTGGCCGCGCTGCACGCGGACAACGTCCATCCAGATGCGGCCGACGGCTGGGCTGCGGCCTTGTTTGACCTTTATCGTGCGACCGGGCAGCAGGCCAGTTTTGATGGCGTCGCGATCGACTACGCCGAGCGGTTCGGACGCTCGGCACCGGCGTGGTTCTCGACCCCCGATTTATTGGGGCGCAAATCGGCGGCGTTGCCGTTGGATCAGCTTGCAGCGCGGGCACGCGCTCGCCAGATGGTTTGGGAGTGTCCTGTTGAGCTTGATTTTCAGGCTGTACAAACCCTGCGCACCGCCTTGTCCCGTGCTAGCTCGCCCTGGCACCTGCGCTGGAGTCGGCTTAACGCCATCACGCCTGATGCGACGCCAGCCCTGGTCGAATTGTTCGCAGAATGGTGCGCGCAACCGGTGAAACTGCATTTCACCGGGGCAGACATTCTGGAGAAAACACTGGCCTCTTTCACCCCAGCGGGGGACAAGCGGGTCGATTTGTGCTGGTGGCGGCTGCGCCTGGATGCCTTGCGCATTTTGCACCTGCAGGATGAGTTCGAATTGGCGGCGCTGGATTATTGTGTGACCTATGAGGTTTCTCCGCCACCGTGGGTCGATGCCCGATGTGACTATGTGCAGGAACGACGCGTGAATGCAACACCGCCGCTTGGGGCCGATCATGACGGGCCGGACGGGGCCACCGCTGACCATGCGGTTGAGTTGGAACAGTTTGCCACCGTGCCCTTGGGGCTGGATTCGACGCCCGCTACCGTGGTGGAGTTGAGCGGGGAGGTGCTTGGTGATGCGGCAGAGGCACTGGACAAGCTGCAGGCTGGCTTGAAGGGTTCGGACCGGCTCGTCATTTCCTGTGCCCGGCTGATCCGGGTTGATTTTTCGGCTGCCGGCAGCATTCTGAACTGGGTTGCTGCGCGCGAGTCCGAGGGCTGTCAGGTTCAATTCCGCGATGTGCCGCGCCTGGTGGCCGTTTTTTTTAACGTGATCGGCATCAACGAACACGCGCGGGTCGGTTTGCGCACCAGTTGATCTGGCATTTTTGGCGAGACGGCTTCGCCAGTCCAGACTTGTTTTTGAGCTGGATGACCTGATTTATTGCAAATATGGAACAATTTCACGGTACGACCATCATCAGTGTGCGACGCAAGACGCCCGAGGGCATGCAGGTGGCTATTGGTGGTGATGGTCAAGTCACTTTGGGCAACATTATTGTCAAGGGCACCGCCCGCAAAGTGCGCAAGCTCTATCACGGCAAAGTTCTGGCTGGTTTCGCTGGCGCCACCGCCGACGCCTTTACCCTGTTTGAACGCTTTGAGGCCAAGCTGGAAAAGCATCAGGGGCATCTGGTGCGCGCCGCCATCGAGCTCACCAAAGACTGGCGAACCGACAGGGTGTTGCGCCGTCTGGAGGCCATGCTGGCGGTCGCGGACAGTGAGGCATCCCTGATCATCACGGGCAACGGGGATGTGCTGGAGCCCGAGAACGGCATCGTGACAATTGGCTCGGGTGGCGCTTACGCACAAGCTGCGGCCATTGCCTTGCTCAACCACACCGAGCTGTCGGCCCAGGATATCGTCAAGAAATCGCTTGAGATCGCCGGTGAGATCTGCATCTATACCAACATGAATCACACCATCGAGACGCTCTCATGACACCGCAGGAAATTGTTGCTGAGCTTGACAAGCACATCGTTGGCCAACAGCAGGCCAAGCGCGCGGTTGCCATCGCCCTGCGTAACCGCTGGCGCCGGCAGCAGGTGGAGCCCGGCTTGCGCGCAGAAATCACGCCCAAGAATATTTTGATGATTGGCCCCACGGGGGTCGGCAAAACCGAGATTGCGCGGCGACTCGCCCGGCTCGCGGATGCGCCTTTCATCAAGGTGGAGGCCACCAAATTCACCGAGGTTGGCTATGTTGGCAAGGACGTGGATGCCATCATCCGCGATCTGGCTGATATTGCGGTCAAGCAAACGCGCGTGGCCGAGATGAAGAAGGTGCGCGCCCGCGCGGAAGATGCGGCCGAGGACCGGGTGCTGGACATCCTGATCCCGCCGCCGCGCGGCGATTTCGGTGTCGTGCAACAGGCTGAGGCGGAGAGCACTGCGCGCCAGACCTTTCGCAAGAAATTGCGTGAAGGCCAACTGGCAGAGCGGGAGATCGAAATTGAGGTGGCGCAGTCGGCGCCGCAACTGGAGATCATGGGGCCGGCCGGCATGGAGGAGATGACCGAGCAACTGCGCGGCATGTTTGGCCAGATGGGGCAACAAAAGCGCCAGACGCGCAAACTCAAGATACCCGAGGCGCTGAAGCTGCTGATCGACGAAGAGGCGGCCAAACTGGTCAACGAGGAAGAGATCAAGACGCAGGCGCTGCACATGCTGGAGCAAAACGGCATTGTGTTCATCGACGAGATTGACAAAGTCACCTCGCGCTCCGAGGGCGGCGGGGCCGAGGTGTCGCGCCAGGGTGTGCAGCGCGATTTGCTGCCACTGGTCGAGGGCACGACGGTGTCGACCAAATACGGCGTGGTCAAGACGGATCACATCTTGTTCATCGCCTCCGGCGCTTTCCACCTGAGCAAGCCCAGCGATCTGATTCCCGAGTTGCAGGGGCGCTTTCCGATTCGCGTCGAGTTGCAATCCTTGTCGGTGCAGGACTTTGTGGCGATTCTCACGCAAACACATGCCTCGCTGGTGAAGCAATACCAGGCCTTGCTGGCCACGGAAAATGTCACCGTCGAGTTTCTGGACGGCGGTATCACGCGGCTGGCGCACATTGCGTTTGATGTGAATGAGCGCACCGAAAATATTGGCGCACGGCGTTTGTCCACTGTCATGGAGCGGCTGCTTGATGAGGTGAGTTTTGATGCCGCCAACCTCGGCGGGCAGACCATTCAGATCGATGCGGGGTATGTGGATGCGCGACTGGGTGAGATCAGCCGGGATGAGGATCTTTCCCGTTACATTCTGTAAAGGTTTTTGCCTGAACGGATGGCTGCCTCAGGCATTACCTTCACAAACTGCGCTAAGTGCTTAATCTAGAACGAGTTTTATTGCATAGGCAGTTCCAGTGTCGTTTCTAAGTCCTTGATTTCGTTGGAAAAAATTGTTGCGACGTGCTTGCATAGATTGCTTTTGCTGATACAGTGCAAAAAAGTGCAATTAAGTGGTGAAAAGTGCCTTTGCACTTCCATTTCTTTGTATTTCTACCAAAAGAGGGTGTGCTGTTGTGTTTCAAGGGGCTTCGTCATTAAGTCTGGATACCAAAGGTCGGCTGTCTGTGCCGACCCGGCACCGTGACGTACTGAGTGCTGTCGCTTGTGGCCAGCTCACCATCACCAAACATCCGCATGGTTGTTTGATGATTTTTCCGCGTCCCGAGTGGGAGAAGTTCCGCGAACGCATTGCCGCCTTGCCGATGTCGGCGCAGTGGTGGAAACGGATTTTTTTGGGCAATGCCATGGATGTCGAGATGGATGGTACCGGGCGCGTGCTGGTGTCGCCCGAACTGCGCGAGGCCGCCGGTATTGCCAAAGACACCCTGCTGCTGGGCATGGGCAACCACTTTGAGCTGTGGGACAAGGCGACCTACGAGGCCCAAGAGGCCAAGGCGATGCAGGGTGACATGCCCGACGTCTTCAGGGATTTCTCTTTCTGAAGGCCGGCGGTGGATACCTCATGGAAACACACCACCGTTTTATTGAACGAAGCAGTTGACGCTCTTCTCAATAATCCGGATGACGAACCAGGCGATTGCAGCGCTGGCATGCAGACCTATGTGGATGCCACATTTGGCCGGGGTGGCCACAGCCGCCTGATTCTCTCCCGGCTGGCGCCGCAAGGGCGTTTGATCGCCTTCGACAAAGATCTGGATGCGCTGGCCGAGGCCGCCACCATCACCGATCCGCGCTTCTCCATCCGACACCAGGGCTTTTCGCATCTTGGCGAGCTGCCCAAGGCCAGCATGGCTGGTGTGCTGCTTGATCTTGGCATCAGCTCACCGCAAGTTGACAACCCGGCACGGGGTTTTAGCTTCAGGTTCGAGGGCCCACTCGACATGCGCATGGACACGACGCGTGGGATCAGCGTGGCGCAGTGGCTGGCCGATGCCGAGCTTGACAAAATAGCGGAGGTGATACGTGACTATGGTGAAGAACGGTTTGCTGGGGCCATTGCAAAGGCGATTGTTGCTCGCCGAGAGGAACGGGGCCCCATTTCAACCACCACCGAGCTGGCCGAGCTCGTGGCTGACACGGTCAAAACCCGCGAGAAGGGGCAAAACCCTGCAACCCGCACCTTTCAGGCTCTTCGGATTCTCATCAATGCCGAGCTTGAGGAGCTGCAACAGGCGCTAGAGGCCAGTCTGCATGTGCTGGCCCCGGGTGGCCGGTTGGTGGTGATCAGCTTTCATTCACTGGAAGACCGTATCGTCAAGCAGTTCATCGCCAAACATTCGCGTGATGAGTATGACCGGCGTGCGCCTTTTGCTGCGCCCAGGATCATGCAGCTCAAGGCGCTGGACCGTATCAAGCCCAGTGCCACCGAGGTGGCCGCCAACCCGCGTTCGCGCAGCGCGATCATGCGCGTGGCGCAAAGGATCGCCGCATGACCCGGCTCAACCTGGTGCTGCTGCTGGCTGTGTTGGCCAGTGCGCTCCATCTGGTGAGCGTGCAGTATGAGTCACGCCGACTGTTCTCCGATCTGGATAAAGCCCGTTCGCAAGCACACCGGCTTGAGGCCGACAACGAGCGTTTGCAGGTGGAAAAGCGGGCTCAGGCCACGCCCCTGCGTGTGGAGCGCTTGGCCAAGGAGCAATTGCACATGCGCACGGCAACGCCGGCGATCACCCACTATGTGGCCTATCGTGCCGATGCAGCATCTGCTGCAGATGATGCGTCGGGGCGGCGTGGCTCGGGTGCGGCCGGGCGCATCCAATGAGCCGCAGCATCGCCTATACCTCCAGTCCCTTGCTTGCCAGCAGGACGCCGGTCTGGCGTAGCAAGTTCGTTGTCGCCACCATTGCCCTTGGCTTTGTCGGCCTGGCTGCACGCGCGCTCTACATTCAGGTGATTGCGAATGATTTTTTTCAAAAACAGGGGGAAGTACGCTTTGCGCGGACGCTGACGCTGCCGGCCAATCGCGGCCGCATCCTGGATCGCAATGGTTTGATCCTCGCCTCCAGCGTGCCGGCGCCCAGTATCTGGGCCATTCCAGAAGACGTTGAGCGCGACAAGGTCCAGCTCCAGCAGTTGGCCCGATTGCTTGAGATGCCGCTGACTGAACTCAGCAAGCGCCTGGAAGACGAGGACAAGAGCTTTGTCTGGCTGAAGCGGCAGGTCGATGAGTCGGTGGCGCAAGAGATCGCCACTTTGGGAATCAAAGGCATCTACCAGCGCAAGGAATACAAACGTCAGTACCCCGAAGGCGAGGCCGCCGCGCATGTCGTCGGCTTCACCAATGTGGAAGACCATGGTCAGGAAGGCATTGAGCTTGCGTTCAACCAGGAGCTCGCCGGGCACAACGGATCGCGCCGGGTGATCAAGGACCGGCTGGGTCGTGTGGTCGAGGCGGTAGGCGAGACCGTTGCTCCTGCCGACGGGCGTGACCTGCAGCTCAGCATTGACAGCAAGGTCCAGTTCTTTGCCTATCAGAAGCTGCGGGATGCCGTGCTGGTCAACAAGGCGAAAGCCGGCAGCGTGGTGGTGCTGGACGTCGTCACCGGTGAAGTGCTGGCGTTGGCCAACTACCCCAGTTACGCGCCGTCGAAGCGGCAGAGCCTGAGCGGTGAGCAGTTGCGCAACCGGGCTTTGACGGACACCTTTGAGCCCGGCTCCGTGATGAAGCCTTTCACTATCGGGTTGGGCTTGGAGACGGGCCGCGTGACGCCGCAGACCTTGATCGACACGGGTGCGGGCAAGCTCACCATCACGGGCTCCACGATTTCCGACTCGCACCCCAATGGCGTGCTGACCGTCGAAGGCGTGATCCAAAAATCCAGCAATATTGGCACCGCCAAGATTGCCATGCAAATGCAGCCGCGCGAGATGTGGGAACTGTTTTCTGCAGCGGGCTTCGGGCAGAAGCCGCAGATCAGTTTCCCTGGCGCGGTGTCGGGGCGGCTGCGCCCCTTCAAGACCTGGCGGCCGATCGAGCAGGCCACCATGTCGTATGGCTATGGCCTGTCGGCCTCGCTGTTCCAGATGGCCCGGTCTTACACCGTGTTCTCAAACGATGGCAAGATCATTCCGGCGACGATGCTCAAGAACAGCGAGTCGGCGGTGGGCGTGTCGGTCTTGTCGGCGCGCACCGCCGGTCAGGTCCGTAAAATGCTGCAGATGGCGGCGGGCCCGGGTGGCACCGGGCAGAAAGCGCAAACCATCGGTTATTCGGTGGGGGGTAAATCCGGCACTGCCTACAAACAGATCGGCAAGGGTTACGGTACCGCCAAGAACCGCAAATACCGAGGCTGGTTCGTCGGCATGGCGCCGATCGAGACGCCGCGTGTCATTGTCGCCGTCATGATTGATGAGCCAACGGCCGGGCAGTATTACGGCGGGGCGGTGGCCGCGCCCGTGTTCAGCGAAGTGGTGCAGCAGACCCTGCGCATGATGGGTGTCCAGCCCGATATGGCAGTCAAACCTCAAATTGTCGCGCAGGCAGTAGAGGAGAGCTTTTGATGCTTGAATTCCACACGCCCGCAGACGCCGCCCACTGGTTGCGCAACCGTGTCACCGGGACGCTTCAAACCGACAGTCGCAAGGTGCGCCCCGGTGACGGTTTTATCGCCTGGCCGGGCGCGGCCACCGATGCACGTCAGCATGTTGGCGCTGCGCTGGCCAGCGGTGCAACCGCCTGTCTGGTGGAACTGGCGGGTGCCGAGCGTTACGCCTTCAGTGGCGAGCGCGTCGCGGCCTACGCGCAACTCAAGACCGCCAGCGGCCCGATTGCCGCCGCCTATTTCGAACAACCCACAGACCACCTGGACGTGCTGGCGGTGACCGGCACCAACGGCAAAACCTCCACCGCCTGGTGGCTGGCCCAGGCGCTATCGAATTTGAAGCAGGTGGCGCCCATTCCTTGCGGTCTGGTGGGTACTTTGGGCATAGGAAGACCACCCAAGCCGGGGCCTGCCGTTAAACCGGATTCCGTAGTGGCCGATATCGTGGCGACCGGTCTGACCACGCCCGACCCGGTGCTGCTGCAGCAAACGTTCCGGCGCTTTGCCGATGAAGGCCTCCAAGCCTGTGCCATTGAAGTGTCCTCCATCGGCATCGAAGAGCATCGCCTGGACGGCACCCAGATCCGCACCGCCATCTTTACCAATTTCACGCAAGACCACCTGGACTACCACGGCACCATGGCGATTTACTGGCAGGCCAAGGAGCAGCTGTTTCAGTGGCCGGGCCTGCAAGCGGCGGTCATCAACATCGACGATGTCCACGGTGCGGCGCTGGCGCTCGCCCTGCGCGGCAAAGTGCCAGAGGTCTGGACGGTGTCATGCGCCCAGCCGGCACGACTGCAAGCGCGCGACATCAGCTATGACGCGCGGGGTTTGCGCTTCGTGGTGGAGGAGCAAGGGGTCGCGGGCGCCGAGAGTCATGCGCTGCACACGCGGATGATCGGCACCTACAACGTGTCCAACCTTCTGGGCGTGATGGCGGCCATGCGCTCGATCGGCGTGCCGCTCGCGGCCGTCATCGAGTCGTGTGTTGACTTGACGCCGGTGCCCGGTCGCATGGAGTGCGTGAGCGCGCCGGGCCAACCGCTGGTCGCGGTGGATTATGCCCATACGCCCGACGCTTTGGGCAAGGCGTTGGTGGCGCTGCGTTCTCTGGCTGATCAGCGCGGCGGGCAACTCTGGTGTGTTTTTGGCTGTGGCGGCGAGCGTGATACGAGCAAGCGACCGCTCATGGGTGCCGTGGTCGCCAGCCACGCCGACCGGGTGGTGGTGACCAGCGACAACCCGCGCAGCGAAAAGCCGGAAGCCATCATCAGCCAGATTTTGTTGGGCCTGACTGGTCACACCGCAGTCACCGTCGAGTCCGACCGTGCGCTGGCGATTGCGCAGGCACTGGCTGCGGCGGCGCCCAATGATGTGCTGCTGATCGCCGGCAAGGGCCATGAGGACTATCAGGAAGTGGCGGGCAGGCGCTTGCCGTTTTCCGATCTGGACCAGGTGCGCCGTGCCTTGGCTGTCTGGTGCGCGCCAGCCCTACAGCAGGGGCGTCCCAATGCCTGACATGATGACGCTGCAGCAAACCCTGGCTTGGCTTGGCAACGCGCGCCTGGTGCCAAGTGACATCGGCGGCGCTGCGGACAGTGGTGCCATCACCTTCCGGCGCGTGCACACCGACACCCGCACCATTGAGGCGGGTGACTTGTTTGTGGCGCTGCGCGGTGAGCACTTTGATGCCAATGATTTTCTGGCCGAGGCCAAGGCCAAAGGTGCCGTGGCGGCCATCTGCCAGGGCGATGCCGAACCCCGTCTGCGCGCGGCCGGCTTGCCCGGCCTGGTGGTGGCGGACGCCAAGCTGGCGCTGGCCGCGCTGGCGACCCACTGGCGCGCGCAGTTCAAGCTGCCGTTGATGGCGGTGACCGGCAGCAATGGCAAGACCACGGTGACGCAGATGATTGCCGCCATTTTGCGGGCCTTCAAACCGCACGCCTTTCTGGCCACGCAGGGCAATCTCAACAATGACATCGGCGTGCCGCTGACCGTGTTGCGGCTGCGCCGCCATCACGAAGTGGCCGTGGTCGAGATGGGCATGAGCCACCCGGGCGAGATTGCCATCCTGGCCGCCATCGCCCAACCGACCGTGGCACTGGTGAACAACGCGCAGCGCGAGCATCTCGAATTCATGGCCACCGTGGCCGCTGTCGCGCAGGAAAACGGCGCCGTCATTGAGGCGCTGGCCGCCAACGGTGTGGCGGTGTTCCCAAGCGACGACCGCTACAGCGATGTCTGGGCGACCAAGGCCGGACAACGCGCGGTACTGCGGTTCTGCGTCGCGGACGACGCCGCAAGCGGCGTCGATATTCGCTGCACGGCGGCCGCCTGGTCGGGTGACGCCTGGCAGGTGACTGTCGCCACCCCGGCCGGGGCGCTGCACTATGCCCTGCGTATTGCCGGGCTGCACAATGTCAAGAACTCATTGGCGGCAGTCGCCTGCACACTGGCGGCGGGTGTGCCACTGGATTCAATTGCGCGTGGTCTGGCGGCGTTTGAGCCGGTCAAAGGGCGCTCCCGTGCGCTCGTGATCCAGCACGGCGGGCGTTCCGTCACGCTGGTGGACGACACCTACAACGCCAACCCGGACTCGGTGCAGGCCGCCATGCAGGTGCTGGCGGCGTTGCCGGGGCCGCGTTTGCTGGTGCTGGGCGACATGGGCGAAGTCGGCGATCAGGGGCCCCAGTTCCACGCCGAAGCCGGGCAGCTCGCCCGCACCCTTGGCATCGACGCGCTGTTTACCCTGGGTGAGTTGTCCGCTTTTGCGGCGACCAGTTTCGGTGCCGGCCGTCATTTTGCGGATATGCAATCCCTGCAGGTGGCCGTGCTGGCGGAATTGCCCGGCGTGGGCAGCGTGCTGGTCAAAGGTTCGCGCTTCATGAAGATGGAGCGGCTGGTCGCCGCCATCGTCAATTACGCACAACAAGATAAGGAAGAGCGTCATGCTGGTTAGCCTCACACATCGGAGTTCACCATGCTGTTGAGCCTTGCGCAGTGGCTGCAGTCGCTGTCGCCGGAATTCGGCTATTTTCGGGTATTCCAATACCTGACTTTCCGTGCCGTCATGGCCGCCTTGACGGCGCTGCTGATGGGGCTGGTGGCCGGGCCATTGGTCATCCGTCGCCTGACTGAACTCAAGATTGGCCAGCCGATCCGCGGCTATGGCATGGCCTCGCACATGAGCAAGAGTGGTACGCCCACCATGGGCGGGGTGTTGATTTTGCTCTGCATCACCGTCTCCACACTCTTGTGGGTTGATCTGAGCAACCGGTTTGTCTGGATCGTGCTGCTGGTCACGTTGGGCTTTGGCGCGATTGGCTGGGCGGACGACTGGCGCAAGGTGGTGCACAAAGACCCCGAGGGCATGCGTTCGCGCGAGAAGTATTTCTGGCAATCGCTGATTGGTCTGCTGGCGGCGCTCTATCTGGTGTTCAGCATTTCGGAGAATTCCAATTGGCGTGTGCTGGAGCTCTTTTTCAAATGGGTGCAGTCGGGTTTTGACCTGGACCTGCCGCCCAAAGCCGGCTTGCTGCTGCCCTTTATCAAGGAAATCAGCTATCCGCTCGGTGTGCTCGGCTTTGTCATCCTGACCTATCTGGTGATCGTCGGCTCCAGCAATGCCGTCAATCTGACCGATGGCCTCGATGGTCTGGCCATTATGCCGGTGGTGCTGGTCGGCTCTTCCTTGGGCATTTTTGCCTATGTCACCGGCAGTGCGGTGTATTCCAAATATCTGTTTTTCCCGCATATCCCGGGCGCTGGTGAACTGCTGGTTTTTTGCGCGGCCATGGCCGGGGCGGGTCTGGCGTTCCTGTGGTTCAACACCCACCCGGCGCAGGTGTTCATGGGCGACGTCGGCGCCTTGGCGCTTGGTGCCGCGTTGGGCACGATCGCCGTGATCGTGCGCCAGGAAATTGTGCTGGCCATCATGGGCGGCATCTTTGTGGTGGAAGCCCTGTCGGTCATGCTGCAGGTGACCTACTTCAAATACACCAAGCGAAAGTACGGCGAAGGGCGGCGCATTCTGAAGATGGCGCCACTGCACCACCATTTCGAGAAAAGCGGCTGGAAAGAAACGCAGGTCGTGGTGCGTTTCTGGATCATCACCATGCTGCTGTGCCTGGTTGGCCTGTCCACCCTGAAGCTGAGATGAAAATGTTGACCCCCACGTTTGCGGCTACGCCGCTGCACTGCCCCCCGAGTGGGGCAATGCCTCTTTGGGGCGGCCCGGCGGAGGCATGATGGACACCCTTCAAGACCAACACGTTCTGATTCTGGGCCTGGGTGCGTCCGGCCTGGCCATGGCGCGTTGGTGTGCGCGCGCCAACGCGCAAGTGACGGTGCTGGACACCCGGCTGGCGCCACCCCAGCTGGCGGCTTTGCAGCGCGACGTGCCGAGCGCCCGCTTTGTCAGTGGCGCCTTCGATGCCGCGCAGATCGAAGGCACCGACGTGCGTGCGGTGTTCAAGAGTCCGGGCCTGACGCCGGTCGAGGTTGCTGCAGTTTCAGGAGCTGCTGGCGCACAGGGGATCTGGGTGACAGGCGAATTGGGCTTGTTTTCTCAGGCGCTGAGCGCTTTGAAGGCAACGCGCGCTTACACGCCCAAGGTGCTGGCCATCACCGGCACCAACGGCAAAACCACGGTGACGTCCCTCACCGCGCAGCTGGTCAGTCGCGCCGGTAAAACGGTCGCCGTGGCGGGCAACATCGGCCCGACTCTGCTGGATACCCTGTCCGCACACCTGGACGCCGACTCCTTGCCCGACGTGTGGGTCCTTGAGCTGTCGAGTTTTCAGCTGGACGGGGAAAAAACCTTTGAGCCCAGTGCCGCCGCCGTGCTCAATATCACGCAGGACCACCTGGACTGGCACGGCAGCATGGCCGCCTATGTACAAGCCAAGGGCAACATTTTTGGCCAGCAGGGCCTGATGGTGCTCAATCGGGAAGACCCGTTGGTCATGGCGATGTTGAGCGCCGCCGGGCCGTCCCAAGTCGCGAAGACCCCCTTGGGGGGCAGCGCAGCACACGAAGTGGCAAGCGTGGGGGCAAAGCGTCCAGAGCCGCTCCGGGTCAAGCTGCAGCGCCCCAGCTATCGCCCGCATGTGACCTTCGGGGGCGACATGCCGCAGCGGCCGGGCGACTTTGGCATTGAGGATGTCAATGGCATGCGGTGGCTGGTGCGCGCGCTCGAAGCCGACGAAACCCGGCGCAAACGCAACGAGGCCTTGGAAGAGCTTCACATCCAGCGTCTGATGCCGGCCGACGCGTTGCGCATTCGGGGCCGGCATAACGCAGTCAATGCGCTGGCGGCGCTGGCCCTCGCCTGCGCGGCAGGCTGCGCCCTCGGTCCGATGCTGTACGGCCTGCGCGAATACCGGGGTGAGCCGCACCGGGTCGAGTCCATCGGCAGCTTCAATGAAGTTGAGTTTTTTGATGACAGCAAAGGCACCAATGTCGGCGCGACGGTGGCCGCCCTCAGTGGCCTGGGTGCTGATCGCAAGGTCATTGCCATCCTGGGCGGGGAGGGCAAGGGGCAGGACTTCGCGCCGCTGGCGCAAGCCGTGTCGCGCTATGCGCGTGCCGTGGTGTTGATCGGGCGTGACGCGCCGCTGATTCGGGCCGCACTGGCGGCCACCGGGGTGCCGCTGCTGGACGCTGAGTCCATGAAGCAGGCGGTCGTGCTGGCCAACGGCAAAGCCCATGCCGGCGATGCGGTGCTGATGTCGCCGGCCTGTGCCAGCTTTGACATGTTTGACGACTACGAGCACCGCGCCCGGGTGTTCGTTGAGGCCGTCCGCGAAATCGCCAGCGCCGCAGGTGTGCCAATGGAGAACTCGCAGTGACTGGATTGGCCCAGCGTTTATCCGCCTGGCTCGGCACCCTGACCAAGCCGGCGGGCGATGTCCTGCCCGTGCGCCTGGGGGCGACGCGGCGCGCCGCCACCGGCAGTGCCCCGACCCAGGTGATGGGCTTCGACCAGGCGCTGGTCTGGGTCACGGTGGCACTGCTCGCCTGGGGCCTGGTCATGGTCTATTCCGCCTCGATTGCGATGCCGGAAAACCCGCGCTTTGCCAAGTACACCCACACCTACTTCCTGACGCGCCATGTGATGTGGCTGGCCATCTCCTTTGTCGCTGCGCTGCTGGCGTTTCAGGTGCCGGTGGCGACCTGGGAGAAGGCGGCACCCTGGCTGTTTGTGGTGTCACTGCTGCTGCTGGTGGCGGTCTTGATTCCGCATGTCGGCAAAGTGGTCTATGGCGCACGCCGCTGGATTGCCCTGGGGCCTTTGAGTTTTCAGCCGTCCGAGCTGGCCAAGTTCACGGTGCTGCTGTACGCGGCCGACTACATGGTGCGCAAAATGGAGGTCAAGGAGCGCTTTTTCCGCGCCGTGCTGCCGATGGGGGCGGCGGTGGCGGTGGTTGGCGTGCTGCTGCTGGCCGAGCCCGATATGGGCGCCTTCATGGTGATTTCCGTGATTGCCATGGGCATTTTGTTTTTGGGCGGCGTCAACGCCCGCATGTTCTTTTTGATCGCCACCGTGCTGGTGGTGGCCTTCGGCTTGATGATTGCCTTCAACGACTATCGGCGCGAACGGATTTTTGCCTACCTCGACCCCTGGAGCGAGCACAACGCACTGGCCAAAGGCTACCAGCTGACCCATTCGCTGATTGCCATTGGCCGAGGTGAAATTTTTGGCGTCGGCTTGGGTGGCAGCGTGGAGAAGCTGCACTGGTTGCCCGAGGCGCATACCGATTTTCTGCTGGCCGTGATCGGAGAAGAGTTCGGCTTGGTGGGGGTTGTCTGCGTCATTGGCCTCTTCCTCTGGCTGACCCGCCGCATGATGCACATCGGCCGGCAGGCCATTGCGCTAGACCGGGTGTTTGCCGGGCTGGTGGCGCAGGGCGTCGGCATCTGGATGGGCTTTCAGGCCTTCATCAATATGGGGGTGAACCTCGGGGCCTTGCCGACCAAGGGCCTGACCTTGCCGCTGATGAGCTACGGTGGCTCCGCCATTCTGGTCAATCTGGTGGCGCTCGCCGTGGTGCTGCGGATTGACTACGAAAACCGCACCCTGATGCACGGAGGGCGGGTATGAACCAGCATCAGATGAACGCCGCAGCGCCGGGCCGCCCCAAGCAAGGCACGGCCCCCTCGGGGGGCAGCGCAGTACGCGAAGCGACAAGCGTGGGGGTGGCCTTAATCATGGCCGGTGGCACCGGGGGGCATATTTTTCCGGGGCTGGCCGTGGCCCAGGCTTTGCGCGAGCGCGGCTGGCGCGTGCACTGGCTGGGCGGCGCGGGCACGGCATCCCAGCCGAGCATGGAAAGCCGGCTGGTACCGCCGCAGGGTTTTGCGTTTGAATCCATCGACTTCTCCGGCGTGCGCGGCAAAGGGCTGGCCCCGCTGGTGCTGTTGCCGTGGCGTCTGCTGCGCGCTTGCTGGCAAAGCATGCAGGTGCTGCGCCGCGTCAAGCCCGATGTGGTGGTCGGGCTGGGCGGCTACATCACGTTTCCGGCCGGCATGATGAGCGTGCTGCTGGGTAAACCGCTGGTCCTGCATGAGCAGAATTCCGTCGCCGGCCTGGCCAATAAGGCCCTTTCCCTGGTGGCGAAGCGCGTCTTCACGGCTTTTCCCGACGTCATCCCCAAAGGGCAATGGGTCGGCAACCCCTTGCGCCCCGCCTTCATCGGGGGCCCCGACCCGGCCACCCGCTTTGCCGGGCGCAGCGGGCCCCTGCGTGTGCTGGTGGTGGGTGGCAGTCTGGGCGCGCGGGCCCTGAACGACATTGTGCCGCGTGCGCTGGCCCTGATCCCTCCGCATGAGCGCCCGGTGGTGATCCACCAAAGTGGCGCCAACCAGATCGCTGCGTTGCGCGCCAACTACGCTCAGCTGGGTGTGCAGGCGCAACTCACGCCGTTTATTGACGACACGGCGCAAGCCTTTGCCGAGGCCGATCTGGTGATCTGCCGGGCCGGCGCCAGTACCGTGACCGAGCTGGCGGCGGTAGGGGCGGCGGCCTTGTTCGTGCCCTTTCCGTTCGCCGTGGACGATCACCAGACTCGCAACGCCCGCTTTCTGGTGGAACAAGGGGCTGGCTGGCTGCTGCCCCAGCATGAACTAAGCCCCGAGCGGTTGGCCGACCTGCTGCAAAAAACAAAGCGACCGGCGTTGCTGGCATGCGCGCTACAGGCCAAAAGACTAGAAAAAATTGATGCTGCCGCGACGATCGTGGCGGCATGCGAGGAGTTGATTCGATGAAACACGCTGTCCGTCATATTCACTTTGTCGGCATCGGTGGTGTCGGCATGTCCGGCATCGCCGAGGTGCTGTTCAATCTGGGCTA
>DAITMI010000029.1:0-30327 GCA_036835225.1 Rhodoferax sp.
TGCGGCGTCAAATACGCATGGGCATCACCACGTATTTAAAGGTGGCGTTGTCGGGGATGGTGAACAGCGCCGAACTGTTGCCGTCCGACAGCTCCAGCTGCACCATGTCCTGGCTCATATTGGTCAGCGCATCAATGAGATAGGTCACGTTGAACCCGATCTCGATGCTGTCACCGCCGTAATCAATGTCCAGCTCATCCACCGCCTCTTCCTGCTCGGCGTTGTTGGATGCGACACGCAAGGTGCCGGGGTCGATATTCAAGCGCACACCCTTGAACTTGTCACTGGTCAAAATGGCGGTGCGCTGCAGGGTCGCCAGCAAGGCGGCGCGGCCCAGCGTCATGCTGTTCTTGTGGTTTTTCGGAATAACGCGGTTGTAATCGGGGAACTTGCCTTCCACCAGCTTGGTGACAAATTCCATGCCGCCAAAGCTGAACTTGGCCTGGTTATTGGCAAACTGCATTTCAATGGCCCCCTCCGCGTCGGAGAGCAGGCGCTGCAGCTCGATGACCGTTTTGCGCGGCAAAATGACCTCTTGCTTGGGCACGTCCACATCCAGAGTGGCCGAGGCAAAGGCCAGGCGGTGGCCGTCCGTGGCCACCAGACTGAGCTGCTTGCCTTCGGCGACGAACAAAATGCCGTTGAGGTAGTAGCGGATGTCATGCACGGCCATGGCAAACGACACCTGGCTTAGCAGATCTTTCAGCGTCTTTTGCGGCACGCTGAACACCGGGCCGAAGTTGGCCGCTTCCTGCACCAGCGGAAAGTCTTCGGCGGCCATGGTTTGCAGCGTGAACTTGCTTTTACCGCCCTTGAGAATGAGCTTGGCGGCGCTCGATTCGAGCGACACCGTCTGATCGGATGGCATGGTGCGCAGAATGTCGATCAGCTTGCGCGCGCCCACCGTGGTGGTGAAGTTGCCCGTGTCCCCATCCAGTTCAGCGGTGGTGCGGATCTGGATCTCAAGATCGCTGGTGGTGAGTTGCAGCGAGGTACCTGTTTTGCGAATCAACACGTTGGCCAGAATGGGCAAGGTGTGCCGGCGCTCGACAATGCCCGCGACCGATTGCAATACGGATAGAACTTTGTCTTGGGTGGCCTTCAGGACGATCATGTCAACCTCTTGTTTAGTATCTTTAATTCAAATTAACAACGGACAGGGGCGCGTATTTTTTCGCTGCCGCCATTTTCCACTTTTTATTTCTGCGATCAGCCTTTGAGCGTCTGCTCCAGCACGTGAAGTTGCTGGTTCAGCTCGGTCATTTGCTGGCGCTCGCCGCCAATCTTGCGCACGGCGTGCAATACGGTGGTGTGGTCGCGCCCACCAAACAATTCTCCAATTTCCGGGAGACTCTTTTGTGTCAGTTCCTTGGCCAGATACATCGCGATCTGGCGCGGCCGGGCAATGCTGGCCGGCCGTTTTTTGGAATACATGTCCGCGATCTTGATCTTGTAGTAGTCCGCTACCGTTTTCTGGATGTTTTCCACCGAAATCTGGCGGTTCTGGATCGACAGCAGGTCGCGCAAAGCTTCTCGCGCCAGCGCAATCGAGATTTCTTTCTGGTTAAACCGGGAGTACGCCAGTATTTTGCGTAACGCGCCTTCCAGCTCGCGCACGTTGGAGCGTACATTTTTGGCCACGAAGAACGCCACCTCTTCCGGCATGTCAATGCCCTCCACCCGCGCCTTGTTGATCAGAATAGCGACCCGCATTTCCAGTTCGGGCGGCTCGATGGCCACCGTCAAGCCGGAGTCAAAACGCGACACCAGGCGCTCGTGAATATCGGTCAGGCCCTTGGGGTAGGTGTCACTGGTCATCACAATGTGCGACTTTTTGGCCAGCAATGCCTCGAAGGCATTGAAAAACTCTTCCTGGGTGCGTTCCTTGTTGGCAAAAAACTGCACGTCATCGATCAGGAGCAGATCAAGTGAGTGGTAGCGCTCCTTGAATTCATCAAAAGTCTTGCGCTGATACGCCTTAACCACATCCGATACGAACTGTTCCGCGTGGATGTAGAGAACTTTGGCGGTTGGCATGTCGGCCAGCAGGCGGTTGCCCACCGCGTGCATCAAGTGGGTTTTGCCCAACCCGACGCCGCCGTAGATAAAAAGCGGGTTATACAAGTGTCCTGGCATGCCCGCGACGTGCATGGCCGCCGCACGCGCCATGCGGTTGGCGGTGCCTTCAATCAACGTGTCAAAGGTCAGGGCCGAATTGAGTCGGTTCTTGAGGCTGCTGGGGGCTCGGTCTTCCCCCAACTCGGCCGAATCTTCCATCGGAATGGGTTCAACTGAACGCTGAGGAAAATGACTCTTGGCAACGATTTCACGCGGAGCAAGCGCTAACTCCATCCGAATGGATTGCCCGGAAAACGTCTCCAGCAAATTGGCAATTCGACTGCTGTATTGAGCTCTGATCCAGTCCAGTTTGAACCGATTGGCGACAAAAATGGTGACTTTGGAAAGGTCGTCTGTGACCTGTGCCGACAGCGGTTTAATCCAGGTGTTGAATTGCTGCTCCGGCAGCTCCTGAGCGAGCTGGTCAACGCAGGCCTGCCATAGGCCTTGCCCAGCGCCATAGCCCATTGAACCAGATTGGCTGGCGTATTGTCCCTCTGTCATTGTCCGTACCAGCTTCTGTGGATAGTTTTGAATTACTGCAAACGAAATTATAATTTATCCAGCATTTATCCACAAGACGAAAGCCGAGCGGCCGCACTCAGCATAACAAGCTGTGTGTAATGCCAGGTGTTGCTGAGATTGTGAAAGTTTGCGATAATCCGCGGTTCCCCTAATTGTGTTGGGGGAGACAAGACAACGGCCCACGCTTATTATTGGTGGCGGGCTGTCACTGAGCCCTTTAGGATTTCCAAAAATGAAACGCACTTACCAACCCTCCAAGATCAAACGCGCCCGCACGCACGGTTTTCTGGTTCGCATGAAAACCCGCGGCGGCCGCGCTGTGATCAACGCTCGTCGCGCCAAGGGCCGCAAGCGTCTGGCAGTCTGATTCTGGTCGTTCGCATGGTGCGTAGCTGACTTGCAGTTCTGGCGCCGCTTCAAATGCAGCGACTGAAGACGCGAAGCCAGTTTCAGGCAGTGCTGGCTGGCGGGACGGTGGCGCGTACCGCCCATTTCGCTTTGCACTGTGCTGCGCTTGATGCGCCTGCGGTTAACCATGCGGCATCTGCGCCGTCAATTGCACCGGCACCGGTGCTTTTTGTCGTGCGGGAGGTGTGGCTGGGTGCCATGGTGCCGAAACGCTGGGCCAAACGAGCTGTCACGCGCAATGCCATCAAACGCCAAATTTACAATGTGAGCGCCGATTTCGAATCTGCGCTCCCGGTAGCGGCGCACGTCGTGCGTCTGCGTGCCGGATTTGATCGCACCCAATTTGTCAGCGCCACGTCAGAGGTGCTGAAGATTGCTGTTCGGCAGGAGTTGCAGCAATTGTTCGCAAAAGTTGCGGCGCGCCCGTCATCGCTTGCGAATCAGGGCGGTGCGCCATGATGAAGACCGCGCTGATCAGCCTGGTCAAGGGCTACCGTTTGCTGCTTAGCCCGTGGCTGGGCTCGTCCTGCCGTTTTGAGCCCACTTGCTCCGCATATTCCTTGCAGGCTTTGCAGACACATGGCCCCGCTGTCGGCAGCTATTTGACGCTGGCGCGTCTGGCGCGCTGTCATCCCTGGTGCGCGGGCGGGCATGATCCTGTCCCGAGCGAAAAACCCCGGCTCTTTACCCAGCTGATTCCCTCTTCCACTAAAAAGAAGTCTTCATGAACGATATTCGCCGCACCATTTTGTGGGTGATTTTTGGCTTTTCCATGGTTTTGCTGTGGGACCAGTGGCAAGTTTATAACGGTCACAAAGCCACCTTTTTCCCCAGCCCGGCCAAAATCGCTGCCACGGCCAATCCGCCGGTAGCGGCGTCCAGCGTTCCAACCGGGGTGCCTGCTGCCAATACCGTAGCGGGCAATTCACAGGTGCCGGGGACGACGCTCCCGCTGGCGTCCGTGACGGCAGCGCCTGCAGCGCCCCGCGAGCGCGTGGTGGTGACGACCGATGTACTCAAACTGACATTTGACACGGAAGGCGCATCACTGGTACAGACCGAGTTCATCAAGCACGTTGACATGGCCGACAAGACCAGGAAGTTCATCTTGCTGGACGAGTCGAAGGACCGTACCTACCTGGCGCAAACAGGTTTGATCGCCGGGGCGGCGGGCGGCGCCTTCCCCACGCATAAGACGGTGATGCTGGTAACGCCGGGTGAACGCACGCTTCATGAAGGCAGCAAAGAACTGGTCGTTAGGTTTGAGTCGCCCGAGGTGGGTGGCGTCAAACTGGTGAAAACCTTTACCCTGACCCGCGGCGCTTATGCGGTGACAGTCAAACATGAGGTGCTCAACGTGGGCGCTGTCGCGGTATCACCGCAGTTGTATCTGCAGCTGGTGCGGGATGGCAACAAGCCGCCGGGCGAATCCTCCTTCTATTCCACCTTCACCGGTCCGGCGATCTATACCGATGTCAAAAAATACCAGAAAGTGGAGTTCAGCGACATCGAAAAAGACAAAGTCGATATCGAAAAGACTGCAGAAAACGGCTACGTGGCCATGGTCCAGCATTACTTCGCCAGCGCCTGGCTGCTGGGCGACGGCATCAAACGCGATCTATTCATGCGCAAGGTCGATACCAACCTGTATGCCGTGGGCATGATCACACCACTGGACAACATTGCGCCAGGCACCAGCAAAACGCTTGATGCGAAATTCTTTGCCGGCCCGCAGGAAGAAAAAGTGCTTGAGTCACTGGCTCCTGGGTTGGAACTGGTCAAGGACTACGGTTGGCTCACCATCCTGGCCAAACCGCTGTACTGGCTGCTCGACAAGCTGCACAGTTTCATCGGCAACTGGGGTTGGTCCATCATGGCGTTGGTGCTGCTACTGAAAGCAACCTTTTACTGGCTCAATGCCAAGGCCTATGCCAGCATGGCCAAGATGAAGGCGGTCAATCCCCAAATCACAGAAATGCGGGAACGCCTGAAGGACAAGCCGCAGCAGATGCAGCAGGAGATGATGCGCATCTACCGCGAGGAAAAGGTCAATCCGATGGGTGGCTGCTTCCCGATCATGATCCAAATACCGGTGTTTATCGCCTTGTACTGGGTGCTCTTGTCCAGCGTTGAAATGCGCAACGCACCTTGGGTTATGTGGATTCACGATCTCTCGTCGCCCGATCCGTTCTACATCTTGCCGCTGGTCATGACGCTAACCACCGTGCTGCAGACCGCTCTGAATCCAGCGCCGCCAGATCCCCTGCAGGCCAAGATGATGTGGTTCATGCCGCTGGCGTTCAGCGTGATGTTCTTCTTCTTCCCGGCGGGGCTGGTGCTGTACTGGATTACCAACAACATTCTGTCGATCGCACAGCAGTGGATCATCAACACCCGCATGGGTGTGCCGCCTCAGTTCAACCTGCCCAAGTTCAAGTGAAGATAGCCCCCACGCCTGTTGCGGCGCTTACTGGGCCGCCGGCCGCGGGGGGTTGCGTCGCCTTGGGGCGACTCGGTAGCGACTGAGGCCCTTCACACATGTCGCTGCCGCGTCATCAGGACCCCATTGTTGCCATCGCCACCGCGCCCGGTCGGGGTGCGGTGGGCATTGTGCGGGTCAGCGGGAGAAATCTTGCGGCGCTGATTCAGGCACTGTGTGGCCGACAGCTCAAGGCACGCGAGGCAACATATCTGCCGTTTCGTGACCGCACCGGATTCCCGATTGATCAAGGTCTGGCGATTTTCTTTCCGGCACCCTACTCGTTCACGGGTGAGGATGTGCTGGAGCTGCAGGCGCATGGCGGGCCGGTGGTGCTGCAACTGTTACTGGCCCGTTGCCTGGAAGCCGGGACTGCGCTTGATTCAATTCAGCAAGCGCCTTGTCTGCCAGGTCTTCGGGTGGCGTTACCGGGTGAATTTTCTGAGCGCGCGTTCCTCAATGACAAGATCGATCTGGCACAGGCCGAGGCCATTGCCGATCTGATCGATGCCAGTACCGAGGCCGCTGCCCGCAGCGCCAGCCGTTCGCTGGCGGGGGCCTTCTCCAAAGAAATCCATGCCCTGCGCGATGCGCTGATTCACCTGCGGATGCTGGTGGAGGCGACGCTGGACTTTCCTGAGGAAGAAATTGATTTCCTGCGCCAGGCGGATGCGCAGGGGCAGTTGTCAAAATTGCAGCACACCCTGCAAGCCGTGCTGCAAAGAGCCCGGCAAGGCGCCTTGCTGCGCGAAGGCATCCGGGTAGTGATAGCCGGGCAACCCAATGCCGGCAAATCGTCCCTGCTCAATGCGCTGGCCGGGGCCGAGCTGGCCATCGTGACACCCATTGCCGGCACCACCCGCGACAAGGTGCAACAAACCATCCAGATCGAGGGCGTACCAGTGCATGTGATTGACACGGCCGGCTTGCGCAACAGCGAAGATGAGGTCGAAAAAATAGGTATTGCCCGGGCCTGGGACGCCATCGAGAGCGCCGACGCGGTTTTGTTTTTGCATGATCTGACGCGTCTGGATACCCTGAGTTACATCGCTGATGACGCAGCCATTGCCAGGACCCTGGCCGAAAAACTACCGTCAAGGGTGCCGGTTATTGATATTTGGAACAAGGCTGATGCCATAAAGGCCCCGGATCGCGATGGTGGTCTGACCCTGTCGGCCAAAACCGGCACTGGCCTGGACAGCTTGCGCCGCAGGCTGCTGGCGGTGGCCGGTTGGCAGTCTGCTCCAGAGGGCGTCTACATTGCCCGTGAACGGCATGTACAGGCACTGCGTCGCGTGGATGAACATTTGGCGCAAGCCCATGCCCATTTGCTTGGCAAGGTGCAGGCCTTGGACCTGCTGGCGGAAGAACTCCGGCTGGCGCAAAATTCGCTGAGTGAAATAACCGGCGAATTTACGTCTGATGATCTTCTGGGAGTGATATTCTCCAAATTTTGCATCGGCAAATAGCTTGGCGTCATCGTCTTCGGTTCGATCGCTGGCATACGCATGCCAGACCGGCACAGACGGGTCGCTGTGACCTGAAAGAAAACATGTCCGTATTTGATTGGTTTACCAGCAAGCAGCCCGCAAAAACAGCGACTGTCCTTGAACATGCAGGTCTGGGACATGCTGATGCAACGCTTCCCCGAACGGCGCCAGCCAGTCCTGCTGCGAACCGAAAAATCGAGCGCCTGGAACGTCGTGAACTCATCTACAGCGTGGTGCGTGACGCGATGATTCGTGCCGGGTTGCTGGCGGCGAGTTACAAATTCAAGGTTCTGTCGCTGGATGCGCGGGGACGCCAGTTCATCATCATGATCGATCTGGTCAACCAGGCGGCGGGCGACGGCAGTCGTCTGGCTGAGATCGAGGCCATGATGGCCCAGACCGCCAAGATGCGGCATGACATTCTGGTCACCGCCGTTTATTGGCGGGTCACTGAACAGGTGGCGGTAGGTTTGTCGCAGAGTCCGACTGTCGCTGCGCCTCAACCGCCCGCGAAGCCCCTTGCACGGCCGACAATACCCGCTGGAGTGCCTCCGCAGGCGCACCGGTATGAGCCGCTGCAGCAAGATGAAGTTGCGGCTTTCAAGCGGGCACTGGCAAGTGCAACACCGACGGCGCCCCTGTCCGGAGTTGGCCAAATTGTGACCTCCGGGCGTCGCAATCCGGTGCCTGCAGTTGAATTCCAGGACACGCAAATGGTCGATCCAGACAGGCGTGCCTCGCCGCTAAGCGGCACTCAATATGGCGATTTGAACTGACAGACCTACTGGGTCTCAACGCCCGTCAAAACCGAGCAGGGTGAACAGCGGCAGACCCGCGGCCCGGAGTCGGTCGGAGCCGCCCAACTCCGGCAGGTCCACAATGGCGGCTCCTTCCATGACTTGGGCACCGAGTTTTTCGAGTAATTTTTTGCCGGCCATCATGGTGCCGCCGGTGGCAATCAGGTCGTCAATCAGCAGTACGCGGTCACCCGGCTTGACCGCGTCGGTGTGCAGCTCGACGGTGGCACTGCCGTACTCCAACTCGTAGGTTTCTTCGACCGTCGTGAACGGCAGCTTGCCTTTCTTGCGGACCGGCACGAAGCCGACGTTCAGTTCGTAGGCAATCACCGCGCCCAAAATGAAGCCGCGCGCATCCAGCCCGGCCACCACATCGGGGCGCATGGCGGGGTCCATGTAGCGATGGACAAAGGCGTCGATCAGTACCCGAAAGACCTTGGCGTTCTGTAACAGCGGTGTGATGTCGCGAAATTGCACACCCGGTGCCGGCCAGTCCGGCACGGTGCGGATGTGATCTCTGAGGTACTGGTTGACGCTGAAATGTTGCATGGATCATCGGCTGGAGGACTGGACCCGTATTGTGCATCCGGCCTGCTGCTTCCCGGTTGCCGACGCGTCAACCCTTGCGTAATTTTTGCTCAGCGGCAGCAAGCATTTCGGCCTTGCCGGAGAGCACCAGCGTATCGCCGTCTTCAATCAGCGGATCCTGCGTGATGGAGATGACCTTGCCGCCACGACGCCGCAGGCTGACGATCCGAACGTCCAAAGCACTCAGGCCCAGATGGTTGACCGATTTGCCAATGGACTTGGCACCCAGGGGCAGCGTCAGTGACGACAGGCGCTCCTGATGGAGTTCGTCGACCGAGTCGTCGTCTGCCCCGCGGAAGTAACCACGCAGCAGGTTGTAGCGGGCATCACGCTGGTCCTGCACGATGCGAATCACACGCCGCATGGGTACGCCCACCAGGGCCAGGGCGTGGCTGGCGAGCATCAGCGAGCCTTCAATGGCCTCCGGCACCACCTCGGTAGCACCCGCCTGTTGCAGCGCTTCCAGATCGTGGTCGTCCTGGGTGCGCACGATGACGGGAACCTGGGGTGCATGGGCGCGGGCATGGGCCAGCACCTTCATGGCACTTGGCACTTCAAGGTAGGTGATGACCACGGCGCTGGCACGGGCCAGCCCCGCCGCGATCAGGGCTTGAAGGCGGGTGGCATCCCCGAAGACCACCGAGTCACCGGCGGCGGCGGCCTGGCGCACCCGGTCGGGATCAAGGTCCAGCGCCATGTAGGGAATGCCTTCCCTCTCCAGCATGCGCGCCAGGTTCTGTCCGCAGCGGCCATAGCCACAGATGATCACATGCTTGGTGACGTTGATCGATTTACGGGCAATGGTGGTCATTTGCAGGGACTGTTGCAGCCACTCGCTGCTGACCAGCTTCATCACAATCCGGTTGCTATACAAAATGATGAAGGGTGTGGCCAGCATCGAGAGCACCATGCTGGCCAGGATCGGGTTCAACAGCGCCGGCGGCACCAGGGCGTGTGTCTGGGCCAGCGTCAGCAGCACAAAGCCGAATTCACCGGCTTGCGCGAGGTACAGGCCGGTACGCAGCGAAACACCCGCCGTAGCCCCCAACCCACGTGCCAGCAAGGTCACCAACGTTGCCTTGAACAGCACTGGCAGCGTCACCAGCAACAGCACCAGCGGCCAGCGCTCCAGCACCAGGCGCCAGTCCAGCATCATCCCGATGCTGATGAAAAACAGACCCAGCAGCACATCGTGAAATGGCCGGATATCGGTCTCCACCTGTTGCTTGTACTGCGTCTCCGAGATCAGCATGCCGGCGATGAAGGCCCCCAGCGCGAGACTCAACCCTGCCAGTTCGGTCATCCAGGCCAGGCCCAAGGTGATGAGCAGCAGGTTGAGGACGAACAGTTCTTCGCTTTTGCGCCGAGCCACCAGAGTCAGCCAAAAGCGCATGACCCGCGGACCGCCGACCAGCAACAAGGTAATCAACATGGTTGCCTTGACTGTGGCGATTGCCAGGGTTGCAAAGAGCTGCTCGCCGGCCACCCCCAGTGCCGGGATCAGCACCAACAGGGGGACCACTGCCAAGTCCTGAAACAGCAGGACCCCCATGACGCGCTTGCCGTGTTCCGACTCCATTTCCAGTCGTTCGGTCATCAGCTTGACCACAATGGCTGTGCTACTCATGGCCAGCGCGCCGGACAGGGCCAACGCCGTTTGCCAGCCCATGCCCCACAGGTTCGGTGCGACAAGTGCCAAACCCAGGGCGGCTGCCGTGGCGCCCAACATGGTCAGCAGCACCTGGAAAAAGCCCAGTCCAAACACATGATGGCGCATGGCACGCAGTTTGGGCAGGTTGAACTCCAGCCCAATGACAAACATCAGGAACACCACACCGAATTCGCCCAGATGGCGCACGCCATCTGCATTTTTGGCCAAGGCAAGCGCGTTGGGTCCGATCACCACGCCCACGGCCAGATAACCCAGCATCGGCGGCAGTTTCAAGGAACGGCACGCCACCACGCCCAGCACGGCGGCCAGCAGGTAGAGTAGCGTCAATTCAAGTGGGCTCATCCCCGCATACTAGCAAGTCAAGCCCCCTCCGATAAAATGCGGCCATGACACGACAACACACTCAGGCCGCCGCATTCCAGGCGGAGCAGGCCATTCGGCTGGCACGGGAAACACTGGACATTGAGGCCGCAGCGGTGTTGGGCTTGAAGCAGCACCTGGGCGACTCATTTGCCCGGGCAGTCGAGATGATGCTGTTGGTGAACGGCCGCGTCGTGGTGATGGGCATGGGCAAGAGCGGCCACATCGGGCGCAAGATTACCGCTACCCTGGCCTCCACCGGAACGCCGGCCATGTTCGTGCACCCCGCCGAGGCCAGCCATGGCGATCTCGGCATGATCAAGTCTGTTGACCTTGTGCTGGCCATTTCAAACAGTGGTGAATCAGAAGAGTTGACGGCCATTTTGCCCATGCTCAAGCGCATGGGCACGCCCCTGATTGCCATGACGGGCAAGGCCGACTCAACGCTGGCCCGTCATGCGGATGTGTTTCTGGATTGTGGCGTCGAGAAAGAAGCCTGTCCGTTGAATCTGGCGCCGACGGCGAGCACGACAGCGCAGCTCGCGCTGGGCGACGCGCTGGCGGTGGCCCTGCTGGATGCGCGTGGCTTCAAGGCAGAAGATTTCGCACGCTCCCACCCCGGCGGCGCACTGGGACGCAAACTGCTCACCCATGTCAGTGATGTGATGCGCTCGGGGGATGACGTTCCCCAAGTCGGGCCACAGGCCAGTTTCAGCGAATTGATGCGGGAGATGAGCGTCAAGGGCCTGGGCGCGACGGCGATTGTGGATGACAATTTGACCGTGCTGGGCATCTTTACCGATGGCGACTTGCGCCGCCTGATTGAAAAGGGCATCGATTTGCGCGCCAGTACGGCACAGCAGGTCATGCACCCGAATCCCAGCACCATCGCCAGCGATGCTTTGGCCGTGGAGGCGGCCGAGTTGATGGAACACCACTGTATTACCAGCGTGCTGGTGCTGGATGCGGCGGGTCGGCTGTGTGGCGCGCTTAACAGCAACGACCTGATGCGGGCGAAAGTGATCTGATGGCGGCGGTGGCACTCAGTTTCCCCCCGGAATTGCTGCTCAAGGCGCAAGGCATACGCGTGGTGTTTTTTGATGTGGATGGGGTCCTGACCGACGGCGGCTTGTACTTCACGGAGGCGGGCGAAACGATCAAACGCTTTTGCACGCTGGATGGCCACGGTCTCAAGCTGCTGCAACGTGCCGGCATCACCCCGGCGGTGATTACCGGGCGCGACTCAAAGCCGCTGCGGTTGCGGCTGGCGGCCTTGGGTATTGAACATGTGCACTATGGCACCGAGGACAAGCATCCCGCCGCCGAGCAGACCTTGAAGGCCCTGGGGCTGGACTGGAGTCAGGCCGCCGCGATGGGGGATGACTGGCCGGATCTTGCTGTCATGCGGCGCTGTGCGCTGGCCTGTGCCCCGCACAATGCCCATGAGGAAGCCAAGGCGGTCGCGCATCATGTGACGCAGGCCCGGGGTGGTGATGGCGCCGTCAGAGAGTTGTGTGACTTGCTGCTGGTGGCCAGCGGCAAGTACGCCCGCCTGCTGGAGGAGAGCACACGGTGATCAAGCTGCTGCGCACGGTGTGGGAGCGCCTGTCGCTCTATCTTCCGGTGATTCTCATGGGCGTCTTGGCCTTGGGAACCTACTGGCTGGTGCGTAGCACGCCGTTGTTGCTTGCGCCCGCGCCGGAGGCGCCCGTGCGCCACGAGCCTGACTATTTCATGCGCAAGTTTTCAGTCAAAACTTTTGATGGCGCCGGACGTCTCAAAAGCGAAGTGTTGGGGGCAGATGCCCGCCACTACCCAGATACCGACACGCTGGAAATCGAGTTCGTGCGTATCCGCTCCTTCAACCAAGAGGGGCGCTTGACCACGGCCACCGCGAATCGCGCGCTGACCCGTGGCGATGCCTCGGAAGTGCAGTTGTTTGGCGACGCCCGGGTGGTGCGCGAGGCGGTGATGAATACAGCGGGGCAGCCGCAGCCGCGCATGGAATTTCGCGGTGAGTTTTTGCATGCGTTCATGGACACTGAACGCGTCACGTCGCACAGGCCGGTGGAACTGATACGCGGGCGCGATCATTTCACGGCGGATACGATGGATTTCGACAACCTGGAGCGCGTGATGCAGCTCAAGGGGCGTGTCAAGGGCACGCTGCTGCCTGGCGCCGTCAAATAAGCGGTGCGGAGGACGCCAATGTCCAAGCCACTCGTTTTTGTCACGGGCGCGTCCAGTGGCATTGGCCAGGCACTGGCCTGGCGCTTTTACCAGGCCGGCTACTCGCTTGCCTTGGTGGCGCGCCGCGCTAATGAGGTCAAATCATGGGTTAGCGCATGGCGGCCCTGATCAGTTACTGTGGTGTCTCCGCGGTGAACTACGGACCAGCGGCGTGAAAGTGGTGACCCTGTGTCCCGGCTATATCGATACGCCGTTGACGCAGCAGAATGTTTATTCCATGCCGTTCTTGATGCGCCCGGAGGAATTTGCTGACAAAGCCTTCAGGGCGATTGAAGCCGGCGTCAGTTATCGCGTAATTCCTTGGCAAATGGGGGTGGCGGCCAAGGTGCTGCGACTATTGCCGAACTGGCTGTTTGACAAGGCGTTTGCCGGGAGGCCCCGAAAACTGCGCAGTCCGAGTGCCTGAGCGGCAGCCCGGTGGACCGTTTTGAGACGGCATTAAATGATGAAATGAAAAAAGGGCCGCAAGGGCCCTTTTTTCGATTGGCGTAATGCCAGTCGGGTGCTTAGTAGCTGCTACGGCCACCGCCGTAACCACCGCCACCGCCGCCGCCGCTACGGCTGCCGCCGCCGCCAGCGCCACCGCCGTAACCGCCGCCACCGCTACGGCCACCGCCGCCGCCAGCGCCGCCGCCGTAACCGCCGCCACCGCCAGCGCCACCACCGAAGCCGCCGCCGCCAGTGCGGGGAGGACGTGCTTCCATCGGACGGGCTTCGTTCACCACGAGGCCGCGGCCACCGTACTGTTGACCGTTCATGCCGTTGATAGCAGCTTGTGCCTCAGCGTCGCTGGCCATTTCCACAAAGCCGAAGCCTTTGGAGCGGCCGGTGTCACGTTCCATCATGACCTTGGCGCTGGTGACGGTACCGTGTGCGGCAAATGCTTGCTGCAGGTCTTCATCACGGAAAGTGTAGGGCAGGTTGCCCACGTAAAGTTTGTTGCCCATGAAAGGACTCCTCAAAATGACTCAAAACGCGATGGAGTCCAAAACCGCTATTACCACGCAATCAACAAACGAATGAAGACTTAAAGCAGACGCGAAACTGACTAAACACCGCAAACTCGTACAACCGATTTTCGGCAATACCGGTGCATTATGCGTCAAATTTTATATTTTGCAAAATTTTTTTAAACGGTGACGATCACTGCGGGGTTCAGTGCCAAGCCGCCCGCTCAGGGCTGCCGATGCGGCTGCTCGTCGGCGTCCGCGGTCAGCGGTTCGTCACCTTCGTAGTTTCGCCATTGCGTCATGGCATTGCGCATGGTCAGCACCTGGCGTTCAAACGTCGGACACGCGGCGCAAATGGCCATGTGCAGGCGCAGTGCCAGCCGGTCAGGCCATGGCAGCACGCGGTCTTCCCGCGCGATCACCAAAGCGGTGACTTCTTTGCAGGTTCGGTGGAAGGGCATCATGGGCTGTTGGGCTTGGCAAACCAGTTCAGTTCCAGGCACTCGCGTAAGCGCAGGCGGGCACGGTGCAACTGAACATAGAAGTTGGTCGGCGTCAGGCTTAATTCCTTACAAATTTCTTCACTTGAAAGCTCCAGCCACTCCCGCATCAAAAACAGCCGGCCCTGGGCGGCCGGCAGCTTGTTGGTGCAGGCGTCCAGCACCGCGAAAAACTGGCGGCTGTTGAGTTGCTGCTCAGGGTTGCCCCAGTCAGCCGGCTGTTGCGAGAAGTGGCCGTCGGTCTTGAAGCCCAGGTAGTCCAGCGGATCGACCTCATCATCATCAGCGCGGTCCAGCCCGCAGACCTCGCGCCGGTGCTGGCGCAAAGCGTCAATCACTTTGTGTTTGAGAATGCCGACCAACCAGGTCTTGAGTTGCGAGCGCTGGGCAAACGATTGTGGTTTGGCCAGCGCCGCCAGCATGGTTTCCGACACCGCATCTTCAGCCCAGGTTTCATTGCGCAACTGCAGGCGGGCGAAGCGCAGCAGATAGTCTCGGTGTCCTATCAGCTGCTGTTCAAAGGAGGATGAGAAGGCGATGGTCATGCATGGTTAGGGTGAGGGTGCCTGCGCAGTGTAAGACGATCGGCCGGCGTGACGATCAACTTCTTTGGGATACCCGGCGCGCTGGCGAAGACACAAGGCTGGATGAAGGTAAAAATTTCAGGCGCGATGAAGTCGACAATGTAAGAAACCGACTGGTACCCTGACTAACACATAACCCGCTGGTCAACGCGCCTTGCATGGGCATCAATCCGGCTGGTTAGGTTTTTTACTGTTCAACTGTTCAACCCTCAGGAGTATTCCAAATGAACCAACGCGCCATGATTGCTGCCGCCGCAGCCTCGCTGATGTCCCTCGCTCTGGTCGCCGCCCCGGCTGCCGCTCAGGAAAAAGAAAAATGCTTTGGTATTGCCAAGGCCGGTCAAAACGACTGTGCCAGCATTTCTGGTGTGCATTCCTGTGCTGGCCAGTCCAAAGTGGACATGGACAAGGGTGAGTGGAAATATGTTGCCAAAGGCACTTGCAAGGCCATGAAAGGCCTGTCCCAGGACGACGCCAAGGCCTTGCAGAAGAGCTAATTTCCCTTATTCTTGGCAAGGTACCCAGTCCGCCACCATGTATGACCCAGAGCGTGGCGCCTGTCAGGCGCGCCAGCCGGCCGTAGGCATCGGCTGGCGACAGCCGCATTACGCCGAACTGCTGGAGCGCCAGCCGGCCCTGGATTTTCTGGAAGTCCATTCGGAAAATTTTTTCGCCGCCGGTGGCGCGGCCTTGGCGGTGCTGGAACAGGGCCGCGCGCTCTATCCCTTGAGTCTGCACGGCGTTGGCTTGTCGCTGGGCGCGGCGGCAGGGGTAGACCCCTGGCATCTGGACCAGCTCCAACGGTTGGTGCAACGGCTGGAGCCGGTGCGTGTAAGCGACCACGCCAGTTTTGCGCGCGGTGGTTTCAACCGGGCAAACGGGCTTGGCGGGACGCTGGTGCACGCGGCTGATTTGCTGCCGATTCCGTTCAGTCACGAGGCACTCGACGTGCTGTGCGCCAATGTACAGCGCGTGCAGGACCGGCTGCAGCGGCGCTTCATGGTGGAAAACCTGTCCAGCTACCTGTCCTGGCGGCCGGACCCTGACGAAGAGCCGCTGTCTGAGCCCGCGTTTTTGTCAGCGCTGGCCCGGCGCACCGGCTGCGCCCTGCTGGTGGATGTGAACAACCTCTATGTCAATGCGCTGAATGCGCAGCTCGCTGGCGCCGCCGGTGATCCGGTGCAGCACTGCCTGCATTGGCTGGACACCATCGCACCGGCCGACGTGGGCGAACTCCATCTGGCCGGTCATTGCCATGTCAGTGATGCGCAGGGCGAGATCGTGATCGATGATCATGGCAGCCGGGTGTGTGAGCCCGTCTGGCGCATTTACCAGCACGCCGTTCAGCGTTTCGGGGCAGTGCCGACCCTGATCGAATGGGACACCGCGATTCCCGCGCTGGAGGTGCTGCTGGACGAGGCGGCGCGGGCCCGCGCCGTGCGCCGTGCCGTGCCCGGGGTGGCCGCATGAGCCGGCTGGCCGCCCAGCAGCAAGCCCTGCTGGCCGCGCTGTTCGCCTGGCCACCTGATAATGCTACAAATAACATAGCTGACTACGTCCGTAATCCGTGGGCTAGAGGGCTAAAAGCCTATCAAGCCAATGGCCATGCCGTGGCGGAACGGGCCGTGCAGGCCGCCTACCCGGTGCTGACCCGCTTGCTGGGTCAGGACAGCCTGTGCGCGCTGGCCCGCGCTTTTTGGCATGCCGCGCCGCCGGTGCGGGGTGACCTGGCCCAGTGGGGCGCTGGGCTGGCCGCTTTTGTGCGCGACAGCGCGCAGCTGGCCGATGAGCCGTACCTGGCGGACGTCGTCACTGTGGAGTGGGCTGTGCACGCCAGCGCCGGCGCCGCCAACCAGCCGGTGGACACCGCCAGCTTTGCCCTGCTGCTGCAGCACGACCCGCGTGAACTGCAATTGCGGCTGGCGCCGGGTTGTCGCGTCGTCCCCAGCGCATGGCCGGTGGCCAGCATCATGGGGGCGCATCTGCTGGCTGAACCCAGCTTTGAGGTGGTCGGCCAGCGCTTGCGGGCGGGTGTGGCCGAGGCCGCGCTGGTCTGGCGCGCCGACCTGCGCCCGTGCGTGCGGGCGGGCCTGGCCGGTGAGGCCACCTTTGTACTGGCGTTGCTGGGTGGCCGCACCTTGAGCGCGGCGCTGGATGCGGCCCCGGCGCTGGACTTCAATGCCTGGCTGGCGCTGGCGGTGCAAACCGGCCTCCTGCTGGGCGTGCAGAATACCCACGCATGAAGCCACAGCATCCGGACAAGGTCAGACCACCGCTCTTTTGGACCCGACTCTGGCCGCGTCGCCTGAGCTGGCGCCTGACGCTCGGGTTTGGCCTGCTGCTGGCCTTGATGCTGCTGGCGCTGGCCCAGGCCAGTGTGCAGATTCGGTCCATGACCGCGTTGACCCAGCGCTTTGCCACCTACGACATGCAGCGCCTGCTGCGGGTGCAGGCGCTGTCCTTGTACACCGAGGGCGCTGGCACCGCCTTGTTGCGCCTGATGAACGCACCGCGCGAACACCGTATTCCCGAATACACCGAGGTGGACGAGCGCAACCGCCGCATGGACGGCATCGTCGGTTCGCTGGTGGATCAGCTGGACGACCCGGCGCAGGAGCAAACCCTGCGCCGGCTGGTGGCGGCGCGCGCGGCCTATTTCCAGGCGTTCCTGGCGACGGCGGACGAAATTGAGGGCGATGACCCCCAGGCCGCCATGCGGGTTTACAACGAACAGGTACAGCCGGCGCTGCAAGCCATGCTGACGCAATCCAGCACCCTGATCAACCGCGAACGCGAGCGGGTCGAGCGCCAGGTGGCCGAGGCCCAGCGCCGATTCCAGCAACTGGCGCTCTGGGTCGCGGGCTGGTCACTGCTGGCCGTGGTACTGGCCGTGGTACTGGCCCTGCGCACGACGCGCAGCGTGGTCGCGCCACTGGCGCAACTGGAGGCGGCCGCGCTGCGCATTGCCGCCGGCGACTACCGCCATCCGGTGCTGGCCACCAGCGCCGAAGAAGTGGATCGGGTCGCGCAGGCGCTGGCCACCATGACCGGGGCGATCGCCGCGCGCGAGCGCGAGATTGAGCGGCTGGCGTTTCGCGACCCCTTGACCAATCTGCCCAACCGTACCTTTTTGCTCGAACCGGTGGCCGGGCCACACGCGGGCAACAACTGCTTGATGCTGCTCGACCTGGCGCGGCTGAAAACCATCAACGAAACGCTGGGTTTTGCCACTGGCGATACGCTGATCAAGGAGCTGGCGCAGCGCGCCGATGCGGTGCTCAAGCAAGCCGCCAGCAGCGGGCTGATCGGCGGCCCCCAGCCGCTGGTCGCCCACCTGGCGGGCGGCACCTTCGCCGCCTCGTTCAGTGCCGCAGACCGGGCCACCGTCGAGTCCTTGCGTCAGCAGTTTGAGCAGGCCATGGCGCCGCCGGTGCTGTGCAGTGGCCACAGCGTGGACCTGAATCTGGCCTACGGTTTGGCCGACGCGGCGGGGCAGGCGACCCCGCGCTTGGTCAGCACCCTGTTGCGCAATGCCGAGGTGGCCTTGCATGCGGCCAAAAAAGCGGCGCTGGGCTTTGCCTGGTACAGCGAAGCACAGGAGGCGGCGCGCCTGAGCCACCTCGGCCTGGTGTCGGACTTGCGCGTGGCGGTGGCGACGTCGCAGTTGCAAATGTGGCTGCAACCCAAGTTTTCCTTGAAAACCGGCCGCGCCGTCGGGGCCGAGGCGCTGGTGCGCTGGCAGCATCCGCAGCGCGGTTTTGTGTCGCCGGCCGAGTTCGTGCCCTTCGCCGAGCAAACCGGCTACATCGGCCTGGTCACCCGCTGGATGCTGACCGAGGCCCTGCGCACGCTGGCGCGGTGGGCGCCGCTGCAACCGGAGCTCAGCATCGCGGTCAACCTGAGCACGCATGACTTGCAGAACCCGCAGTTGTGCCGCCAGGTCAAACAGCTGATCGACGCGCATGGCGTGGACCCGCAACGGCTGCGCCTGGAGATCGTGGAGAGCGGCCTGATGCAAGACCCGCACAGCTGCGTCGCCGTGCTGCGTGGTCTGCGCGAACTGGGCGTACAGCTGTCGATTGACGACTTTGGCACCGGTTATTCCTCGCTGGCCTACCTGCAACAACTGCCGGTGAGCGAGCTCAAGATCGACCGCAGTTTCATCGAGCGAATCGATGCCTTGCCGGGCAGCCAGCGCCTGGTCAAGACCATGATTGAAATGGGCCACGGCATGGGGCTGCTGGTCACGGCGGAAGGGGTAGAAACCGAAGCCGAGCGCGCCACCCTCACGCGCCTGGGGTGTGACGTGATGCAGGGTTACCTGGGCAGCCGGCCGCTGTTTGGCGCGGCGCTGCAGCGCTGGTTTGACAGCCTGGAAGCCGTGACGGCGTGACGGATCAGGCGGAGCGGACGCCGGAGTTTGGGCATAAATATATGCCAAATAGGGCTGTAGCCCCCGTCCCATATGCGCAACCAGCTATTAATTAGCTAGCAGCTGATTAAGACAAATAAATGCCGACTTACCACGCTGCTGCGGACTAATCGGCTTTACTGGACTCACACACGGAAAACTTCCGCCGCCATGTTGTCCAACTTTTCTTTGATGACTCGCCAACGTGGCATATGTCGGTCTAGCGTCCTGTAAAACTTCGGGCTGTGGTTGTGATGCAGCAAATGGCATAGCTCGTGGAGCAACACGTAATCAATGCACTCACGCGGAGCTTTGACCAACAGTGGATTCAGTGTGATGCGTCCTGCTGGCGAACAGCTTCCCCATTGCACTTTCATGAACTGGAGGCGGGTTGGTGGGGTTTGCTTTACCCAACGCAGCGGTGCGGCTACCGCAGCTAGACGATCAGCAAACAACTCACGCGCCCTTAGGCGAAACCACGCGTCAAGAGCCGCCCGGATCATGGTGGGTGACTGCTCTGGTACGGTAACCACAATAAAGCCGCCACGCATGCGCGCAACGGGAAGAGCATCAGCCTGAATATCAACCTTCAACCGATAGCGCCGGCCCAGGTAATGCAGGGCCTCTCCGCTCACATATTCGCGGGGGAGTACATGCGCCAATCGTTTCCGCGCAGCGTCAACGTGCTGACAGATCCAGCGCGACCGCTTTTTCACCGCCGTCAGAACGGTATCGAGAGGAGCTTCCTCTGGTGCGTCCACCAAGACACTGCCATCCGGTTCAACGTGAATCGCCAGCCGCTGCACAGTGCGCGATGACTGGCGGCGCAAGCTGAAGCGGATAAGCTCCTCACCGTACTGGACGCTGTGGTGGGTCAAGCGGTCGGACATCAGCATGCTTAAGACCGGCTCAATCCCACGCGGGTAATCTGGATGACCTGTTCCACCACCAACTTCGCGTTATCCAGCCCCAGCGTGCCAAACAACAATGGCAGCAAGCCTTTGCGAATGGCTGCCTCAATGTTCTGTGGGTTCAGTGAATTTTCTGCCACGGCGTCACGCACCACGGTATCCATGGCAATGGCCTGTTTGACCAATGTATCGTGAGCCTCATTGCCAATAGCCGTAAAGGCTTCATCTCCCAAGACCAGGCGCATTGCGCCGAAATAGGCCTTGGCATGCGGCTTGTCTGCCAATGCATCAGGTACGCCAGGGGTCTCACGCGCTTCCAGCTTCTGCGCAAACTCCTGAAACAGAGCGTATTGTTTGAGCGGGTGGTCAAACATGGCCTCGGCCTCGGCAATCGCCTGTTTCAACAGTTCACCGAATACCTTCTGAGCGTACGGGTCTTCCGCCAGTTCCTGCTCAATGGTTTTGCGCAGGCGCGTGCGGATCATGTCCGTCTCGTTGCGGGTTTTTTCTTCTGACCAGTCTTTGGTGTCTTCAGCCTTACCCAGTTGATGGACGAGGTACACACCCTCAGGCTCGCGCACTTCAGTGCCAATGACCTGCTTGTCTACCAACTTGCGGATTTGTTCCTCATAGGCGCTGTAGTCCACCGTTTCCATGGCATCACGCCGGGCCGTCTGTCGCAGTTCCGAAAAGAACCGCAGATCTGACTTGTATCGGGTAATCAGGCCTTCAGAAAAACTCTTGTCCTCAAAAAAACTGCGTGAAGACAAAGCCGTCTGTAAGCAAAGACCAAATGCGGTCAACGCCTCGTAGAAGTCATCGCGCAACTTCTGTCGCTCGTCATAGTCCTCGCCATCAACCCCCGTCGCGAACTTGGGAGTCAGCACCTGTCGGTACTGTTCTCGATCAAGCCTGTTTTCAACCCCCTTGAAGAATGACCACAGCTTGTCGTGCAAGGCAGGCAGGCGCTTGTACTCCGTGCTGAACTGCTGGTACAGGCCTTCAATGTCCGCCATGTCAAAGCCGCCCTGGGTACGCGTTTCCAAGTCTTGGTAGGCACGGATGGCCGTATCCAGCTCCTTCAGAATCCCCCGGTAGTCCACCAACACGCCATAACGTTTAGCGTCGTGCAGACGATTGACCCGCGCCACCGCCTGAATCAGGTTGTGGCCCTTGAGAGGTTTGTCGATGTACAACACCGCATTGCGCGGCTCATCAAATCCAGTCAGCAACTTGTCCACCACAATCAGCAAGTCGGGCGCACCGTCCGTACCAAAGTCGTTGATGATTTGCTTTTCGTAAGTCTCTGGGTCCGCACCATAGGCAGCCATGTTCTGCTTCCACCACTTTTGCACTTCAGGCAAGGTGTCTTCGTCCACATCTGAATTGCCCTCGCGCGTATCCGGGGGGGAGATGACGACGGCGCTGGTGACCAGCCCAGTTTCGTCCAGCGCCTTCTTAAAGCGAATCGCATCCAGCTTGCTGTCGGTGGCGACCTGCCCTTTCAGCCCCATGCCAAGACTCTTGATGTTTTCGCTGAAGTGGGTGGCAATGTCCCATGCGATCAATTCGATGCGATTGGCGGCACCGTAGATAGCCCCCTTCTTGGCAAACTTCCGTTTCAAGTCCGTGCGCTGAGCATCACTCAGGTTGGCCGTGATTTTTTCAAACCAGCGATTGACCGCTTCCTCATTGATGTCCAGTTCAGGCACCCGCTCCTCATACAACAACGGAGCCACGGTTTCATCTTCTACCGCACGCTGCATGGTGTAGGCGTGCACGATAGGGCCGAACTTGTTGGCGGTCTTCTCGTCTTTCAGCAAGGGCGTACCTGTGAAGGCAATGTAGGCTGCGTTGGGTAATGCCTTCTTCATGCGCTCGTGCGTCTCGCCGCCATGACTGCGGTGCCCCTCGTCCACCAACACAATCAGGTTGGGTGAATCATTGCGGCATTCGGGTAACTTGGATGCGGTGTTGAACTTGTGCACCAAGGTAAAAGAAATGCGCTCTGTGCCACTGCCGATACGCTTGGCAAGATCACGGCCGGACAAGGCGCGGCTTTTTTCGCCATCCTTCTTGATGGCAATGGCCGAACCAAACGCCCCACCGGAGATGAAGTTGCGGGAAAGCTGCCCTTCCAGATCAATCCGGTCAGTCACTACCACCACGCGGCACTCTTTCAAAGACGCCACCAACAGCAGCGCCTTGGTCAGAAACACCATGGTGAAGCTCTTGCCCGAGCCGGTGGTGTGCCACACCACGCCGCCTTCTCGCCCACCATCGGGGCGTATCTGGCTGATGCGCGTCAACAGCGCACGGATACCGAAAAACTGCTGATAACGCGCGACGATCTTGCCCACCTTGCGGTCAAACAACACATAGCCACGCAAAAATTCCAACAGCCGCTGTGGACTCAATAGACTGACCAGCATGCGGTCCTGGTCGGTGGGCTGCATGGTTTGCGCCCACAAGGCGTCAAAGTAAGCCGCCAATGGGGCAGGCTTGCCCTCAAGCAACGCGGCACGCGTGCCCGGTTTCAAGGCTGCGTTCTTCAAGGTACTGATCTGCGCCTCATCAAACTCTTCTTCGCGCCACTTGGCCCAAAACTTCGCCGCCGTGTGCGTGGTGCCGTAGCGCCCCTCGGTCTGGCTGATGGACAGCAGCAACTGGGCGTAGGCGAACAGGTTGGGGATTTCGTCTGGTCGCTGATTACGCAGGTGTTGGCTGATGCCCTCAGCCACCATCGCTTTGGCCGGGTTACTGCCACCGGTTGACTCTGGGCGCTTGGCCTCAATCACCACCAGCGGGATGCCGTTCACGTAGCAAACCACATCCGGTAGCCGCGTATGCGTGCCTTGGGCCGCCAGCACTTCCAGTTCTTCTGTCACATCCCAGCGATTGGCCATGGCATCCGTCCAGTCGATCACATGAATCGTGGGCTGGTGCTTTTTTCCATCGGGCATGAACTCGGTGACGGTGATGCCTAATGCCAGCTTCCCATACAGCCGCTCGTTGGCGGGCAGCAGGCCCTCGGCAAGACTCAGCGCGGACAACTCCCGCACGATTTGGTCGATGCCACTGGGGGACAGCGGATACCACTCACCCTTGTATTCGTAGCGCCGTGTCTGCAACACCTCGACCAAACGGGCCTTGAGCAGCACCTCGCGCGTGCTGCCACGTTGGACGAGAGCTTGCGCTGTGGTGATGAAGTTCCAGTTGAGATTGCACAGCAGATGCAGCGCGGGCAGGTGGGCGCTGTATTGCTCTTTGGAGTTGGGGGTTGTATTCAAACCATCTCCTCGACGGCAGATTCAAACGAGCGAACGCGACGTTTGCCTGTAAGGAGTTGGGACATGAGGGCAGATTTTTCTTCGCGCAGAAGTTCTAGCTGACCCTTTATCAAATCTGCTTCGCGCCCCGCCAGCGTCAGGACATTTGCGATTGCCTTTTGCTCATCCATTGGTGGTACTGGAATATGCAAATTCCGAAAATCCTTCCAACGAAGACTTCCTCGGCGATCCACGGAAGCATTAGTTGCGGATGCAAAGATTTGGCGATAGTGTTCCGTCTTTAATAGTGCGAAGAGGTAAGCATCGAACACATCGTCGTTCACTTTAAAAGCGGTGTACATCGGGCTAACCAGTCCAAAGTCATACAAATCTTGATGACCGATAGACCCCTCGTCAATATGATTTGTCGCGTAGACGAAGCACCCCCGTGGAACTACTTTGTAAGTCGAAGTGTCCAGGCTGTAAATTTGCTTGTTAAAGTAGCTTAAAGAGTCAACCAGTCCTTGGTGCTTGGTGCAAGACAGCACTGGATAAGGAGAGGCATCACCCAGTTTCTGGCTCACTTCGACCGCAACGTCTCCGATACGCCGGTAGCCCCAATCTGAAGGCAATGAGCCATAGGGCGTTTCACGTCGAATTCCGCTATTTTCGAATCCATGGAGACGAATCTTGCCTGTCAGCATTCGTTGCGCCAGCAATTGTTTTTGCCTCAGGCTATTGGCAAGCAGCCGCTCAGCAATGTCGATTGATTTGTCCCAAGTCGAAAGGATCTGGGCAATGCTGCGCTGCTCGGACAGTGGCGGCAACAAAACAGGAAAAGCCTTTAACTGCGACGAGTTGATGCTGGCTAAGTTGGTGCTGCGCTTCGCGCAGCTCAAGAAATAGTTGCGGCCATACTCAGACGCAGCCAGCGCCGATAAAAATAATGAGTCCACCAACTGCGTTTGTGGCCGTACCGCAAAGACATGGTTTTGATGCAGACACGTCGCAACCTGACCTTGCCAAACATCGCCTCGCCCGAGCTTGTCGAAATCGCCGCCTTCGGTCATCAATATGTCGCCGACCTGCAAGGAGTAGCGTTCTACTTGATGCCTTTCAACTTCAACCAGCTTGATCTCTTTGAGATTGAGCCGTCCGTCTTGAACGTTCGCTACGCGTAAGTAAGGCAAACGAACCGGATCAGAGAGTCCAGTTTTACCAATTGCCAATCCCGTGCGTACCTCAGCGATCTGATGTAACGGAACTTTTCTCCAACCGCTAGGAAGCATCTGCCCCACCCTTCTTCTTGCTCACCAATTTCTTTGCGGCTTCTTCCAGCGATTGCAGGTCTTGCCGATCGGCCTCCTGCGCCTCGGCATTGCGGCGCTTGGCATCAAACTGGTCGTAGCGTTCGTGAACGATGGTGCTCATGGATTTGTGACTCGTATTCCCGACTCCCTTGAGCAAGGGGCTTTCATTGAACTGAATGAAGTTGTCCACGTACTGCCGCCAATCGGCCATCAGTAGTTGCTTGCGCTGACGGGTGCGCAGATCGGCAAACTCCAGGAACGCTGCCACCATGTTGTTCAGGTGATCGACTTCTTCGACGCTGAGGTAGTTCTTGGCAACGATGACATCCGTCTTGCGTACACGACCCGCCTTCCATGCCGTGAGAGCCATGTTGGGTTGCGTTGGGTCAGCGCGCTTGACGATGATTTCTGCTGCGGTTTGCTGGGTGACGGCGTACAGCATCTTGTTTTGCACTTCGGCAAAGAAGTAGCCCACGGTATCAGTGTTGTCCTTGTAGTCCACCGACAAGGCAAACAGGTCACGCACCTTTTGATAGAAACGCTTCTCAGAAGTCCGTATCTCACGGATGCGCTGGAGCAGTTCATCGTAGTAATCCCAGCCAACCGGGTCTTTCATGCGTTCGTCGTCCATGACGAAGCCTTTGACCAGGTATTCTTTCAGGTGGGATGTCGCCCATTGGCGGAACTGGGTGCCACGCGGAGATTTGACCCGGTAGCCTACGGCCAGGATCATATCGAGGTTGAACAGCTTGGTGCGGTAGCGTTTGCCGTCCCCGGCAGTTGTCAAGTCTTCCTTGACAACTGAATTCGCGTCCAATTCCCCCTCTGCCAGCACGTTTTTGACGTGAAGGCTGATGTTTTGCTTGGTGGTCTGGAAAAGCGCTGCCAACTCCAGCTGGGTCAGCCAGATCGTTCCGTCTTGCGCCCGCAGGAAGAAAGTGGCGCTGCCGTCCTCAGACGCGTACAAAACCAATTCACCCTGGCCCGTGGTTTGTCCGTTGGGCTCGGTGGTATCACTCATAGCCCAGCTCCTTCAGGTACACAGTTGACCCCACTACCAGTTGTTGCAATAAATGCAACAACTGGGTTGTCAAAAACTTCAAATCGAACTATTCGGAATTCCCTAATAGTTGCCCGCTGCAAGCCGCTCATACGCTTTCCCCGCTACCAGGCTTGCCCTTGCGCGCCACAGCTTTGCTTTTAGACTTCAAAGCCAGTTCGTCAGTCTGCGTTTCGATAAAAGCCGTCACGCCCAACGCCGCCGCACCCGGTGCCAATTTCAAATTGTTGCTGGCGCTCACCACTGGCTGGCCGCTCTTGTCCTCCAGTGCCTTGCGGGCATTGCCTGCAATAGTGCCACCCTCCTTTGCACTGGTGCGGTTAGCCGGAAAGCCCTGGGCATCTTTGCGCCGGGCAATCTCGGTGGTGCTGGCTTCACCCAGCATGGTGAAGATCAGCTCCAGGTCGGTCATGTGATCACGCAGGCTGTCGCCGGTTTTCAGCTTGGCGAGGCCCTTGATCTTTTTGTGGCCCTCGGGCGTCACGCCAAAGGTGGCGCTGGCGATCTCGGCGGTGAGGATGGCGTATTCCTTGCCCTCCTTTACGCCGCGCTGCTTCCACTCGTCGGTTAGCTCGCCCCGTATGGCAATGGAACGCAGGCGCTTTTCAATCCATGGTTTAGGGTAGCCTTTGGCTTCGTACAACGCACGGGCGCGGGCACTGGCAAGCTCAGGATTCTCGATTTCCTGAATGCGCTCGTAGCCGACCTTGGCCAGCCACCGTTTAAAAGGTTCTGCCCTAGGGGAAGGTATGGATTGGATGATGCGCAGCAATCCCTCCGTATTAGCGCAGTTGATGCGCTGAACTCCGCCTTCGGTTTGAATGCCAAGGGGGTGTACAAAATGTACCCACCCTTGCGCTAAGTCTTTGTCACGTAAACGAATTCTGTTGATGTACTGGGTTGGATCGCGGCTATCGGTCAGCGCCGCAACAACGTCGACCACCACGAACCACCATTGGTTTTCATGCCATGTTCGGCGAATGGACGTTTCTTGAAAAAGAGCCATATCGCGGCTCGATTCGGTACCGGAAATTTCTTCACTCATAGCCCAACTCCTTCAAATAAACCGCCATCTGTGCCTCCAACCCAGCCAGTTCGGCCTTGAGCTGTTCGCGCTCCTTGCGCACGGCCATGAGATCAATCTCCGCCTCCTCTTCAAAGGTGTCCACATAGCGCGGGATATTGAGGTTGAAGTCGTTCTCGGCGATCTCGGCTGGCGTGGCCAGATGGGCGTATTTGTCTGACCCCTGCCGTGTGAATGCAGTGCTCAGAATGCGTTGCAAGTCGGACTCCCGCAGGAAGTTCTGGTTCTTGCCCGCTTCAAAACCACGGCTGGCGTCGATGAACAGCACTTTGTCGTCGCTCTTGTTCTTGCGGAACACCAGCACGGCAGCCGGAATGCCCGTGCCGTAGAACAGCTTTTCGGGCAGGCCAATCACCACGTCCAGCAGGTTTTCTTCGATCAGCTTTTGACGAATGCGGCCCTCTGCCGCGCCCCGAAACAACACGCCGTGCGGCACCACCACGGCCATGCGTCCGGTGCCGGGTTTCATGGTTTCGACCATGTGCAGGATGAAGGCATAGTCACCCTTGGTGCGCGGGGGAACACCACGGCGGAAGCGGCTGAACTTGTCAGCATCAGCACCTTCATGGCCCCACTTTTCGAGACTGAACGGCGGGTTGGCGACCACGATGTCAAAGTGCTTGAGACTGGCAGCACTGTCCAGCAGCTTAGGGTTGCGAATGGTGTCACCCCACTCGATGCGGTGGTTATCCTCCCCGTGCAGAAACATGTTCATCTTGGCCAGTGCCCAGGTGCTGCCAATGGCTTCCTGGCCATAGAGCGCGTACTTGCGTGACCCCGTGTTTTCGCGGATCAGGCGACCGCATTTCATGAGCAGGGAGCCAGAGCCGCAAGTGGGGTCGCAAATCTCATCACCCTCTTGAGGGACCATCAGCCGCGCCATCAATGAAGACACTTCCGGTGGCGTATAGAACTCACCTGCTTTTTTGCCACTGGTGGAGGCAAAGTTCTTGATGAGAAATTCGTAGGCGTTGCCAATCACGTCCAACTGGCCGACGCGGCTGGGACGCAAGTCCAGCGCGGGCTTGGCAAAATCTTCCAGCAGGTGGCGCAGGATGTCATTCTTCTGCTGCTCATCACCCAGCTTGTTGGAGTTGAAGCTGATGTCCTGAAACACGTCACGCAGCTTGGTGATGTTGGCTTCTTCAATGGCGTGCAGGGCCTTGTCAATGCGTTCGCCATTGCCGGGGCTGTGCCGCAGCGTATGCAAGGCATAGAAGCTGGCGCTGGCGGGCAAGACAAAACGCTCGTTCTTGAGCATTTCCTCAATCAGCTCCGGGTGGTCGCCATATTGCTTCTTGTAGTTGTCATAGTGGTCCTGCCAGACATCGGACACGTACTTGAGAAACAACATGGTCAGGACAAAGTCCTTGTAAATGCTGGGGTCCACCGTGCCACGGAAGGTGTCGCACGCGGCCCAGACTGCGCCATTGATGTCGTCCTGGCTGACTGACGTTGCCAAGGTAGTTGTTGTAATAGTGGTGTCGGTCATGGGTTTCCCTGCAAATGTTTAGGTCGCGACCTGGAACAGGCCGTCAGCAAGCGCATTGAGTTGCTGCTCGCGGTTGCGAATAAGTTGGGTGAGTGTCTGGCGCTCTTGGCGGGCAAGTTCGGCCAGGGCCACGATGCGGTGTTGATCTGCCACGGACGGAATGCTGAGCGTCAAAGCTTCAAGCACCGGGCGACGTATGCTGAGCTGGCTGGTGCCCTCAGCGGCCTGCTGGAGTTGCCGCTGGAATGGCGGCTGGTTGACTTGCCACGCGATGAAGGCTGGGATGACTGCCACTGATAATTTCACTCGAAGATGAAAAAAGTGGGGACTGCATACAGCGGGATGCGGCGGCTCATCCACACACACAGCATAGAAGCGTGCGCCTTTTGAAACGACAAGGATGTCACCCGCCCTAAGCCAGTCAGGCTGTTTGCGCCCAGTCAGGGTTGTGCGGATCACACCTGACCAGTTGACACCATGCTCAGGATCGACATCCTTCATTTGCACAGCGAGGGCATCACCGTCCGCCGACTCATCAATGGAGCCACGGAACGAGTAGCCACCTTGCAGATGGAGTAGTTCAGCGACAGTAAAAATAGTTGCATCAATCACAATGACGCAACTATAACGATCACCAATCGTTTGTCAAACTATTTGTGCATCATCGCAATTGATGCACAAATTTCGATTAATCCAGTTCAACGGATTTTATTTTTCCAGTCACGGTCTCGACGGACTTTGTTTGCTTCAATCAGGAGTTTGGGCATAAATATATAACAAATAGGCCTCTAGCCCTTGTCGGATATTCGTTACCAGCTATTAATTAAATAGCACCTGCGGGTGCTTGGTGCCGACCTACCAGTTCGCTTCGCGCTCCGGCGTGGCGCTGATTTTGTGTATGGACAGGTCGGCGCCGTCATATTCTTCTTCCTGGCTCAGGCGCAAACCCATGGTGACCTTGAGCAGGCCGTACACCAGCAGCCCCCCAAGCACAGCCCAAAGCACGCCCAGGGCAGTGCCGATGAGTTGGGCGCTCAAGCTCACCCCGCCCAGGCCGCCCAAGGCTTTAGAGCCAAAAATGCCGGCCGCAATGCCGCCCCAGGTGCCGCACAGGCCGTGCAGCGGCCACACCCCCAGCACGTCGTCGATCTTCCATTTGTTTTGCGTCAGCGTGAACATGAAGACAAAGATGCCGCCGGCCACGCCACCGACCACCAGCGCGCCCAGCGGGTGCATCAGATCCGAGCCGGCGCACACCGCCACCAGACCGGCGAGCGGGCCGTTGTGCACAAAGCCGGGGTCGTTCTTGCCGACCAGCAGCGCCACCAGCGTGCCGCCGACCATCGCCATCAGCGAGTTCACCGCCACCAGGCCCGAGATTTTGTCCAGCGTTTGCGCGCTCATCACGTTGAAGCCGAACCAGCCCACCGTCAGCACCCAGGCGCCCAGCGCCAGAAACGGAATGCTGCTTGGGGGGTGCGCCGAGATGCCGCCGTCCTTGCGGTAGCGGTTGGCGCGGGCGCCCAGCAGGATGACGGCGGGCAGGGCAATCCAGCCGCCCAGGGCATGCACCACCACGCTGCCGGCAAAGTCATGAAACTCCTGACCCGTCAGGCCCTTGATCCAGGCCTGCACGCCAAAGTGCTGGTTCCACACAATGCCTTCAAAGAACGGGTAGATGAAACCCACAATCACGGCGGTGGCAATCAGTTGCGGCCAGAACTTGGCGCGCTCGGCAATACCACCGGAGATGATGGCCGGAATGGCGGCGGCGAAGGTGAGCAAAAAGAAGAACTTGACCAGTTCATAGCCGTTCTTGGCGGCCAGCACTTCCGCGCCGACAAAGAAGCTGGTGCCGTAGGCGACGCCGTAACCGACCATGAAATAGACCACAGTGGAGACGGAAAAGTCCACCAGAATCTTGACCAGGGCATTGACCTGGTTCTTGCGGCGCACGGTGCCGAGCTCCAAAAATGCAAAACCGGCGTGCATGGCGAGCACCATGACTGCGCCGAGAAGGATGAACAGGGTGTCTGCGCCCTGTTTTAGTGCTTCCATGAGAACCTCTT
>DAITMI010000030.1:0-18019 GCA_036835225.1 Rhodoferax sp.
AGTTTGATGTCGTGATTGCGCCCTACTCGCTGCTGCAGCGCGACCGCGAACGCTGGCTGGAGGCGAAGTGGCACCTGGTGGTGCTGGACGAAGCGCAAAACATCAAAAACGCCAGCACCCACGCGGCCCAAGTGGTGGGCCAGCTGCAGACGCGGCATCGCCTGTGCCTGTCGGGCACACCGATGGAAAACCATCTGGGCGAAATCTGGAGCCTGTTTCACTTTTTGATGCCCGGCTTTCTGGGCAGCCAGACCCGCTTCAAGGAACTGTTTCGCACCCCCATCGAGAAGCAGGGCGACCCCGATCGCCTGACCCAGCTGCGTGCCCGCATCACACCCTTCATGCTGCGCCGCACCAAGGCGCTGGTGGCGAACGAGCTGCCGCCCAAGGTAGAAACCGTGATACGCGTCGAGCTGGCGGGCAAGCAGGCCGACCTGTACGAAACCATCCGCCTCGGCATGGAAAAAACCGTGCGCGAAGCCCTCACCAGCAAAGGCCTGGCCAAGTCACAAATCACCATCCTGGACGCGCTGCTGAAACTGCGCCAGGTCTGCTGCGACCCGCAGCTGTTGAAGCTGGACGCGGCCAAGAAAGTCAAAACTTCGGCCAAGCTGGAGCAGCTGATGGAGATGCTGCCCGAGATGCTGGCGGAAGGCCGACGCATCCTGCTGTTCTCGCAGTTCACCAGCATGCTGACCTTGATCGAAGTCGAGCTGAAAAAACGCAAGCTGTCCTGGGTCAAGCTGACCGGCCAGAGCCAGAAGCGCGACGCGCTGATCGAGCAGTTCACCAGCGGCCAGGTGCCCTTGTTCCTGATCAGCCTGAAGGCCGGCGGCGTCGGCCTGAACCTGCCGCAGGCCGACACCGTCATCCACTACGACCCGTGGTGGAACCCGGCGGTCGAGGCGCAAGCCACCGACCGCGCCCACCGCATCGGCCAGACGCAAAGCGTGTGGGTGGTGAAACTGGTGGCGCAAGGCACGATCGAGGAACGCATTCTGGCGTTGCAGGAGCGCAAGGCTGCTTTGAGCGAGAGCATGTACAGCGGCGCCACCGGACGCAAGCAGCCGTTGTTTGGCGAAGATGATCTGGCGGAGTTGCTGAAGCCGCTCTCTATTTGATAGCTGGTTGCGCTTATTGCACGGGGGCTATCGGCTGATTTGATGCATGAAATCGGTTGACTGAGGCAGTCTGCCAGTAGCGGCTGAGCTTTGGTCTGTTGGCAGGTGGCCGCTGGAGGGGTGAATTAGGCGGGGTTGAGGGACGGCAAAAGACCCATAAGTGCCGTTCACGACAGGCGGCTTACCGGCTGCCCAGTTCGACACCAGTCAGAAGCCGTTCGTGGCATACGGCAAAGTGCCCATTGCCGACGGTCACAATTTTGAAGACCTGACATTCGCGGTCACGGCCTGGGGAGCCGAAGCAGTCACTCATATCGCGGATCATTTTTTTGTTTGTGCGTCAGCAACGCAGAGTCGGTCGGGTGTTTCCTCAATAGCCGACACTCGATCACCTCCAGTGTCTGTTCAACTGACTGGGCAGAGTCCCATCACCTGCCCCAGCGGTTCACGCAACAGCGGTTTGATGAATGCGCCCAGCAGTTTGAGACCATCGGCGATGGCGATTTTCCGCGCAATTGCCATCATTTCAAAACTCCCGCCGCTCACTAAAATGATGCCGCCCTGATAGCCCCGCTTGCCCAGTTGGTCCAGAAATTCGATGCCATCCATATCGGGCATGAAGATGTCGCAAATCAGAAAATCGGGTGGGTGCTGCATGCCCTTTAGTGTGCGCAAGCCATCCAGTCCGTTGCACGCCAGGTGAATGTCAGTCACGCCCAAGCCCCCAAGCGTCATGAGGAAAACCTCCTGGCTGAACTCATCGTCGTCCACCACCAGAACCGAGGGCAACGCGCCTTGTGACGCTGTATTCATCGCATCAACTTCCTGAAAAAAATAGTTAATAACACTTAAAAACAGTCAAGACATTCAGGCGGTGATTGCCACGGCCTGCTTCTGTACAACTAAATTTGCATCTGCCCAGCGGCCCTGGATGTCAAGAATCTCGGGCAGGAGGCTGCTAAAAACGCCCACTATTTTGGGATCAAAATGCGCCCCGGCACTCGCCTGGATGTATTCCATGATCTTCTCTATGGCCCAAGGCTCCTTGTAGGGCCGCTTCATGCTGAGAGCATCGAATACATCTGCCAATGCCACGATGCGTGCTGACTGCGGTATGTCTTGCCCTTTCAAACCACCCGGGTAACCACTGCCATCCCATTTTTCATGGTGCCGCAAGGAAATCTCGGCTGCCAGTTGGAACACCGGTGCATGGCTGCGGATCAGAATGTCATAACCAATTTGCGGGTGGGTGCGCATGGTTTCCCACTCCTGAGCATCCAGTGGTCCGGGCTTGCGCAAGATGTGGCTCGACACACCGATCTTGCCGGTGTCGTGCATCGGCGCGGCCAGTTCCAGTTGCTCAGCGTCGGCTTCACTCCAGCCCACACCCAATGCCAGGGTCCGCGCGTAAGCGGCCATACGCCAGATGTGCACGCCGGTGTCCGTGTCGTTGAAATGCCCGGCCTGACCCAGCATCAGGATGGCATCGCGGTAGCTTTGTTCGAGACGGGTGGTCTTGACGAGGGCCAGATGGGTACGCACACGCGCAAGCACCACCGCCGGTGAAATCGGCTTGGTGATGTAGTCCACGGCACCCGCCGAAAAGCCCTGTTCTTCATGACCCACGTCAGCCAGACCGGTCACAAAGATCACAGGAATGTCGCTGGTGCGCTCATCGCTTTTGAGTTCACGGCACACACTGTAACCATCGCGGTCAGGCATCTGAATATCCAGCAGGATCAGCGACGGCTGGTGTTTCAGGGCGGCCGCTATCGTCTGCTCACCATTGATGGCAAAAACCAGCTTGTGCAGGCCCGACAGCACTTGCCGCATCGCTGCAAGATTATTGGGTTCGTCATCGACGATCAGGATGGGTCCTGTTGCCATTGTTAGTTCTCCCTTGGGTTCAATTCAGTGTTTGAGCGAGCACTCTAGTGGCACGTTCCGCTAAACGAAAGTCGTAGTTCTCTACAGCCTGGGTCACGGCCGCCAGTTGCCGGGCGGGCAGTTGTGTGCGCAGCACTGCGAGGATCGGTTCAATGGCATCCGGGTTGTCTTCATTGAGCGCCGCAAGTGCCTGGGCCAGCAGTATGCGCAGGCGCTCTGGGTCAACTTCAGTAGGCACCTCTGCTGGTTCGCTGGCAGCAGGTGCTGGCGCATACCGCTCAATCGACTGCACTGCAGTGTTCAGGGCCACTTTAAGGTCTGCCTTGCACTGTTGCGCGTCGGCTCCTTCCTCGCACCTACGCTCAAGCTCACCTGCACAATGTGCAATGTCAGGCAGCGCTAGGCTGCCAGCCGATCCCTTGAGCTTGTGCGCCAGTGCGGCACCCGCGCTGGATTCGGCAGTAGAAATGTCGGCGAGCAGTTGCGGCACATTGCTGGCAAACCGTCGCAAGTAGGTGCCGTAAACCGTCGCGTCTTTCCAGAGGCTCAGCCCGCGCTTGACATCAAGACCGGGAAACTGTTCACCCAGTGCGTCAATCATGGGCTCTGGTGTATCGACCTTGCCCAGCGGTGTCGGCGTGCCCTGTCGGCCGCACAATTGCTGGATCAGGTCGATGGCAGCATCCACGTCAAAGGGTTTGGACAGGAAGCCATTCATGCCCGCAGCCGCAGCAGCCTCTTGATGCCGCTTGAACGCACCGCCCGTCAAAGCCACGATCGGCACATGTTCAAGGCCAGGCACACTTCGGATCAGCCGGGAGGCTTCATACCCGTCCATCACCGGCATTTGGATGTCCATCAGGACAATATCGACGTCGCCCGGGTGCGCTTTGAGCCAGTCAAATGCCTCCTGGCCGTTGTCCACCTTCTGGACCTGCGCTCCTTCACCTTCAAAGATCCGTTGCGCCACATCGCGGTTGATGTCGCTGTCATCGACGACCAGAAGCCGCAACCCTTGCAGCCGATGCGTCATTTGGGCCTGTGGTGACGGGGCCTGCAGGCCCTGCCGTGCCTGCATGGCTTTGCTGACGGCGTTGTAGAGCGACGATGCGGTGGCAGGTTTGGTCAGCACCGCGTCCACTAGGTCAGACCCAGCTTCGTCCATCAGGCTTTCACGCGAGTACGCGGTGACCATGATGACGATGGGAGCCTTGCCGCCGATATAGCGCTCGCGGATCGCCCGGGCCACCGCCAGGCCGTCAACGCCGGGCATTTTCCAGTCGAGCACAAACACTTCATGACCATCCGGCGAAGGTCTGCCTTGGCGCAGATAGCTAATGGCCTTTTCACCGGAATCCGCAGTTGTTGCCATCCAGCCCAGCGACTGTGCGGTTTCGCGCAAAGCGTCCAGCGCGATCGGGTTGTCGTCAACGATCAACGCCCGCAGGTTGGCCATCCTCGGCACCGACAGCGGGTGGCTGGTGTCGAGCTCAAAGGTCAGGGTGAACCAGAACTCGCTGCCCTGGCCGGGCACACTGTTCACGCCCAACTCGCCGCCCATTATGGACACCAGTCGACGGCAGATCGTCAGACCCAGGCCGGTACCACCATAACGCCGAGAGGTTGATGCGTCGGCCTGGGTGAATGGCGAAAAAATGCGTGCCTGCTGCTCTTGCGACATCCCGATGCCGGTATCCCTGACGGCAAAACGCAAAGTCACCTTTTTGTCGTCCTGGCTCAGGGCAGTCACGCCGACCTCGACATGACCGCAGTCGGTAAACTTGAGCGCGTTGTTGGCCAGGTTGATCAGCACCTGCTCGACCTTGAGCGCATCACCTAGCAGCCTGCTCATGCTGTCGGGCACCGGTTTAATGATGAGTTCGACCTCATCCTTGCTGGCATTGGCGGCCATGATGGTCGAAAGATTTTCCAGCACGTCATCCAGATTGAAGGGTGCGTGCTCGACCTCAACGCGCCCCGAATCGATCTTGGAAAAATCAAGAATATCGTTGATGATGCCCAGCAACGAGCGGCCCGCGATGCGGATTTTTCTAACCAGTTCACTGGCATCACCCGCGAGCTGCATTTTTTCGAGCAAATACGACAAGCCCAGGATGGCATTCATCGGCGTGCGGATTTCATGGCTCATGTTGGCCACAAAATTGGCTTTTGCCAGATTGGCCGCTTCGGCTGCCTCGGCACGTTTGATCAATTCACGGTTGAGCTTCTCGATTTTCTGACGTGACCAGACCATCATGCCGCTGCCCAACGCGGTGATCAGGGTCACCAGCAAAATTGTCGGCATCAGCGCGGCCCAGACACGGTCCCGGATTGAATCCAGGGCGGTGGCTGGCAAATGGGCAACGGCATACCAGGCGTAGTCGGCGACACTGACGATGTGTGAAGTTGCGCTCGTTCGACGGTCTAAACTGATTTCCTGCAAGGGTTGCATCCTCATCCAGGTCCACAAACCATCGGCTTGTTGCAGTTGACCCTCGGGCATGGAACGGATGCGCTCCCAGAGTGGCGGGTTGGCAACAGCCAGTGTCGCCTTGGGCCGATTCAGGGCGAAGCCCCATTCGTCCTGCTGACGCAGCCCGCGCAACCAGAAGCCATCGCGGTTGAGCAGGGTCAAGCGCGTTCCCTGCGGACCGGCCGCCTGAACAAACTGCTCCAGCAGGCGTTGGCCCCGGTAGTTGATGACGACGATACCGTGGCGCTTGCCCGTCTTATCTACCAAGGCCCTGGCCAGGCGCAGCGTTGGCACGTAAGGCACCTGGATCTGGTTATGTTCGACGTTCAGGTCAAGTGGCGAGACGTAAACCACCTCTGCCGCTTGCACGCTTGCCTGCAGGAAATAGTCTCGGCCTGACTTGTCCTGCAACTCATTCGTCGGTACGGTCCGGGCAACGCCGTTAACGTAGTCCACGCGCAGGCGCTCCATGCCCTGCTGGTCGATCCAGCGCGCCTGCAGGATGTTGTCATGCGCGTTCATGTAGGCGCAAAAGTTATCGGCGACCCTACCCATGGATTCGGCACTGGGCGATTCCAACGATTGGCGCAGGCGGGGTAGGTTGGTCAAAAATGCAACATCCGCCTCAGCTTGCTTGAGGCCCTGGCGAATCGAGTCGGAAGCCAGCGCAATGGCTACGCGATCGCTCGCAACCAAGTTGCTTTGCTCCAGCCGGATTTCGGACTGCGTATAGATGTATGCTGCGCCGCCCATGAGCGTCATCAGCGACAAAAATATCGCTGCAAAATTGATCAGATAGCGAGTTTTCATATTACAAAAATGATTGTGCGCCAATTTGATGCACTCTTCTGAGATATATTTCAATAGCAAAGGGGGCGCAGGTTGGCGCGCTGGCCATGACAGTTGAAGGTGAGTATGTGCAGGTGGTTGGCGATCACCTGGCGCCTCTGAAAACCAAGGAGATCGCAAAGGCTCTTGCCAATGCGCCCAAGGAATCGAGTCCAGAGTTTTCAAGAGAGTCCCTGCCCTGGCTGGTGGCCCGCAAGGAATCCCCGGCACCGGTGGTTATCTTGAAGAAGCGCCGGGTTGCGGTGATGCCTTAGGCGGCATCTTCAACAACCAACCGACCGCCGGGCTATTGAACTGAATGTCGGGTATGAAGCAGGCAGTTCGGAGGGGTGAATGTCGCTTTCCAGTCTTCAGGAGTCGTTGAGTTTTCACGGAACCTGACTGCCAAAATTGAACGTCAGGTCTGGAGAAAGTTGTGGACCCGGATTGCAGCGTCACCAGGTATTCGCCGGTGGCGGCTTTCCGGAATCTCAATTCACTTCCAGCTAGCCGCCGCTCGTGAAGGTGAACAACGTGCCCATTGCCGACGGTCACAATTTTGAAGACCTGACATTCGCGGTCACGGCCTGGGGAGCCGAAGCAGTCACTCATATCGCGGATCATTTTTTTGTTTGTGCGTCAGCAACGCAGAGTCGGTCGGGTGTTTCCTCAATAGCCGACACTCGATCACCTCCAGTGTCTGTTCAACTGACTGGGCAGAGTCCCATCACCTGCCCCAGCGGTTCACGCAACAGCGGTTTGATGAATGCGCCCAGCAGTTTGAGACCATCGGCGATGGCGATTTTCCGCGCAATTGCCATCATTTCAAAACTCCCGCCGCTCACTAAAATGATGCCGCCCTGATAGCCCCGCTTGCCCAGTTGGTCCAGAAATTCGATGCCATCCATATCGGGCATGAAGATGTCGCAAATCAGAAAATCGGGTGGGTGCTGCATGCCCTTTAGTGTGCGCAAGCCATCCAGTCCGTTGCACGCCAGGTGAATGTCAGTCACGCCCAAGCCCCCAAGCGTCATGAGGAAAACCTCCTGGCTGAACTCATCGTCGTCCACCACCAGAACCGAGGGCAACGCGCCTTGTGACGCTGTATTCATCGCATCAACTTCCTGAAAAAAATAGTTAATAACACTTAAAAACAGTCAAGACATTCAGGCGGTGATTGCCACGGCCTGCTTCTGTACAACTAAATTTGCATCTGCCCAGCGGCCCTGGATGTCAAGAATCTCGGGCAGGAGGCTGCTAAAAACGCCCACTATTTTGGGATCAAAATGCGCCCCGGCACTCGCCTGGATGTATTCCATGATCTTCTCTATGGCCCAAGGCTCCTTGTAGGGCCGCTTCATGCTGAGAGCATCGAATACATCTGCCAATGCCACGATGCGTGCTGACTGCGGTATGTCTTGCCCTTTCAAACCACCCGGGTAACCACTGCCATCCCATTTTTCATGGTGCCGCAAGGAAATCTCGGCTGCCAGTTGGAACACCGGTGCGGCACTCTTGCTCAAAATGTCATGCCCCACTTGCGGATGGGTTTTCATGACGATCCACTCCTGCGCGTCCAGCGGCCCTGGTTTGCGCAGAATGGCTTGCGGTATGCCCAGTTTTCCGGTGTCATGCATCGGTGCGGCTAACTCCAACCGGGCGCTGCTCTCAGTATCCCAGCCGCACCCCTGCGCCAGTGCACGACCATAGGACGCCATGCGCCAGATGTGGGCACCGGTATCGGTATCGTTGTAATGCCCGGCGTGACCGAGCATCAAAATGGCATCCTGGTAACTCTGCTCCAGTACGCTGGCTTGCACCAGTGCCAGATGGGCGCTCACCCGGGCTCGAACAATTTGCGGCAACACCGGTTTGACAATGTAGTCAACGCCACCCGCATCAAAGCCAGCCGCTTCGTGCGTCGTGTCGGTGTAGCCGGTGACAAAAATCACCTGAACACTTTTGTTTGCGTCGATTTGCTTGATCTGTCGGCACAGGTCGTAGCCATTGGTATCCGGCAAGCCGACATCGAGTAACACCAAAGCGGGTCGGTGCTTCAACATGGCGGCCAGCGTCTCGCGGCCATTGCGGGCAAACACCAGTTTGTAGCTGGCCGCCAGAATGCTCTCCATGATGGCCAGATTAGCTGGCTCGTCGTCCACGATCAGAATGGTTTGAAGGGTCATGGACTATTCCTTCAAAGGTATGCCGTGCTCGCTGGCGAGCCTGAAGGTGCTGGCTTCGGCGCCACGAAAATCAAAGCCACGCACACAGGCCCAGATGCCCGCCAGTGCTTGCTGCGGCAACTGTTTTTCCAACTCCGCCAAGAGGTTCTTGGCGGGAGTGGGGTTGTCGGTGTCCAGCGCTGCCAGCAGTTCGATCAGCAGCATTTTGAGCCCCGCCTGCTGTTCATGCGACAAGACGCTAGAGCCGTTTGTTGAGGGAACGTCATTGGCAAGCGGCGCTGGTGGCGCAAAACGCTCAATCTCAGCCACCGCAGCCGCGAGCGCATCACTCAGACGGTTCAGCGTCAGCGTGGGGTCGCCATCGGAGCGCAGCACCCGCTCTGCCTCGGCCGCCAAACGGCGCGTGTCAGGCAAGGCCAGGTTGGCGGCCACCCCAGAGAGTTTGTGCGCCAGCGCCGCGGCGGCCGGTCGGTCGCCGTTGGTCAGGCTCATGTTCATCACATCCGCGGCATGGCTGTAGCCGTCACAGAAGCGCCGCAGGTAAGAACGGTAAACCCCCACATCCGACCAGATTTTCATGCCCTGCGCCACATCCATCACCGCCAAGTCTGCCGTTGGTGCAACGACTGGGGTGCTGACGGGTGTGCTTGCAGGCGTGACGACCGCACTCACCGGTGCCATGGCATTGGCCAGGGTCGATGGCCGGCGCAGGCGCTGGATCAGCGCAATGGTGGACGGCACGTCAAAGGGCTTGCTGACAAAGTGCGTCATGCCGGCCTCAATCGCGGCGTCTTGCTGCGACTTGAAAGCTCCGGCCGTCAAGGCAACGATGGGCAGGTCGTTGAATTGCGGCAGGCGCCGCAGGCGCCGGGTAGCCTCAATGCCGTCCAATACCGGCATTTGCACATCCATCAACACCAAGTCCACCTCGCTGGGATGCGCCAGCAACCAGTCGATGGCATCCTGCCCGTCTACCGCGAGTGACACCGTGGCGCCGTGGCCCGCCAAAATATGCTGTGCCACGTCGCGGTTGATGTCGCTGTCATCAACGACCAACACCCGCACGCCGGCCAGACCATCAGTGGCCATTTGCAACGAGGCGGGCAGCACGCCCACGGTGGCGGCACGCCTGCGCTGCGCTTCCATTACCGCGTTGTACAGGCCGGAAGCGGTCACCGGTTTTTGCAAAATGGCATCTACCAACTCCACGCCGGCTTGACTGGCCAAGGTGGAGAGCGAATAGGCCGTGACCATGATGACGATGGGGCATTTCTCTTGCGGCACACCCTCGCGGATGGCGCGCGCGGTGGCCAGCCCGTCCATGCCCGGCATTTGCCAGTCCAGCACCACGACGCTGGGCAGTTTCCCGCCCTTTCGGTCCAGCACCTGCGCCAGCACGGCAGCGCCGGAATCTACCGCGCTCACCTGCCAGCCCAAACCCTGGGCGATGGCGCCAAGGGCTTGCAAGGCGATGTCACTGTCGTCAGCGATGAGTACCTCTAAGTGCTCTAAGTGAGTCATTTCGGGCGACGACAAAGCGGCGTCAGCAGCGTGTTGCAGCGGTAGCGTGAACCAGAATTCGCTGCCCTGTCCCGGGCTGCTGATCACGCCAATCTCGCCACCCATCAAGCTCACCAGCTGACGGCAAATCGTCAAGCCCAGCCCGGTGCCACCAAAGCGGCGGGTGGTGGTGGCATCGGCCTGGGCGAAGGCTGAGAACACCTCGCTTTGCAGCTCTGGCGCAATCCCGATACCGGTGTCTTGCACACAAAAACGCAGCATGCTCGGTGCATCGGTGCGGTTTAACAACTCGGTACGCACCTCAATGCGGCCAGTCTGGGTGAATTTAGCGGCGTTGCTGCTCAGGTTGATGAGCACCTGCTCCAGCCGCAAGGCGTCGCCAACAATGCTCGCAACACCTGTTGGCAGCGGCTGAATGATCAGTTCAATGTCTTTTTCCCCGACCGCAAGCCCCAAGGCGACGGCCACGTTGTCCATCACATCGCCCAGTCGAAATGGCGCCTGCTCGATCGTCATTTGGCCGGCTTCAATTTTGGACATATCCAGGATGTCGCTGATCAGGCTCAACAGCATGCGCCCCGACGCCCTGATCTTGCGCACCATGGCGCGTGCATCCTGATCAAGACGGGCCCGCTCCAGCAAATAGGCCAGTCCCAGAATGGCATTCAACGGCGAGCGAATCTCGTGGCTCATGTTGGCCAGAAAATCGGTTTTGGCCCGGTTGGCAACTTCGGCGGCTTCTTGGGCTTGCTTGAGCGCTGTAATGTCGCTGCGCAAGCCGGCAATGGAGCCGTCCGACATCCGGGTCTCCAAGATGCGCAGCCAGCGCCCGTCTGGCAGCGCCTGATCAAAGGGTAGCCCCGGGTGTTGGTGCATCCGCAGGCGCTCCATTAGCCAGTGTTCTTCGCGGCCAACGGCAGCAGGGAAGTCGCCACGCGCCAGGCAGAAGCGCAGGATGTCCACGAACGATTTTCCCTGAACCTCGCCCAGCCGGTAAAGGTCGAGGTAGTGCTGGTTGCACAGCACCAGCCGGTCGTCAGGGTCATAAATAGCGAAACCATCGGGGATCGCCTGCACCGCGTCCCGCAGATAGCGCGCGGCGCGCTCGCCGGTTTTGCGCTCGGTGATGTCGCGCACGATGCCGACGAATTTACGCTTGTGGTCCACCCGTATCTCATTGACTGCCAATTCGACAGGGAAGGTGCTGCCGTCCTGGCGCCGACCCACGACCTCGCGGCCAAAACCGATGATGCGCGCCTCGCCGGAGGCGCGATAACGCGCAAGATAGCCATCGTGCGCGCCGCGGTAGGGCTCGGGCATCAGCATGCTGATGTTCTGCCCGATCACTTCGGCGGCGGGATAGCCAAAAATGCGCTCGCCAGCCGGATTTATGGTCTCGACGATGCCGTGATCGTCGATGCTGATGATGGCGTCCACCACGGTATTGAGAATCGTCTCGATCTGCGCGGCACTGTCGCGCAGTGCCGCTTGTGCTGCGTATTCCTTGGTCACATCGCGGAATACCAGCACGGCACCGATTACCTGGCCGTCGCGGTTGCGAATGGGTGCGCAACTGTCGGCGATGGCGCACTCGCTTCCATCGCGTGCAATCAGTACGTTGTGGTTGGCCAGGCCCTGTATCGTGCCATGCGCCAAGGTGGCTATTACCGGGATGGTGGCGGGTAGCCGGGTTTCCTGGTTGATGATGCGAAAAATCTCGTCCACCGGGCGGCCCGCTGCTTCTGTCTGAGACCAGCCGGTGAGTCGCTCTGCGACGGCGTTCAGGCGCGTCACCCGCCCTGCGGCATCAGTGGCCATCACCCCATCGCCGATGGAGTCAAGCGTGACGGAGAGATTTTCCTCGCTGACGCGCAACTGATCCTGCGCAGCCTTGCGCTCGCTGATGTCCCGCGTGATCTTTGAGAACCCCTGTATCTCACCCTTGTCGTTGTAAAGGGGCGTGATGACTACATAAGCCCAGAACTGCGAGCCATCCTTGCGTACGCGCCAACCCTCATCTTCAACTCGCCCCTGTTCCCGCACTTGGACTAGCTCTGCCATCGGTTTACCTGACGCGACTGCATCGGACGGATAAAAAATCGAATAGTGGCGCCCGATAATTTCTTCAGCTGTGTAGCCCTTGAGCCGCTCGGCACCTTGGTTCCAGGTGATCACGTGACCGCTCACGTCGAGCATGATGTTGGCGACATCCTTGACACCATCCACCAGCAATCGATAGCGCTCCTCACTCGCGCGCAGGGTGTCATTAGCCTCGTCAGACCGCTTGATCAATTCTTTCATGCGACCCAGGGTGAAGCTAAACAACCCACCCATGATGCAAAACGTGCCAATCGAAACGAGTGCCATGGGGGTTGGCAGGCTGAACGAAAATTGCGGCGGCATGAAGAGCCACCAGACAATACCTGTGGAAATAAATGTGGAGAACAATCCGGGAATGAGTCCCCCGATCCATGCACTTAAGAAGACGGCGGGATAGAAAAGAAACCAGACAAACGGTTGAAAGGCAGACCAAAACGACCACTGCACGATGCATGCAACAACCGGCGGCAACATGGCCAGAATCGTACGCTGCACGTTGAAATTCTGGGGTTTCATGATGCTAGCTTTGTGTGACGGAGGGATTGTCAGTTTATTGGATCCAAGACAAGTTTAGCCCCTGAGCGACGCCACGCACAACACATGCCGTCTGTATACCCAACATCTGGGCACAAGTGTGACTCTGTCCCAGGCCGCAAAGGCCTGGCCGCGTAGAGCTCGCTTGGCCCTTGCATCGCGGTTGTAGCGGCGTAGCTTTTGAGCTTGTCGGTGATCAACGCAAGCTTGTTTCATACCTGCATTCTCATGGCAACCACAGAGCATGGCTTAAGTTGACAATACCGTTCCATTTCAGGCCAGGCTTTTAGTGATCGCGTCCGAGGCCGCGCAAAATGCCGCGTCCAGGTACTCGACCAGCACGCCGCAGTTTGGCCCATCACCGGCGCGCCCGGCAGTTTCCAGTTGCTGGCACAGTTCGCCCAGCGCCAGGGCTCCGACCGTGCGTGCCGACGATTTCAGCATGTGCGCCACGTCGGCCATGCCACTGGTCTGGCCCGCCGCTGCAGCGGCGCCGATGGCGACAACCTGCTGTTGCGCATTGAGTATGAATTTTTCCAGCAAGCGCTGGTGCATGGCAGGGTTGTCACCCGCCAGTTGGGTCAGCGTTGTGGCATCCCAAATGGCCAGCGCAGAGCTTGCGATCTCTGGCGTGAGGTTGACCGTCGACTGTGCCACCAGCGGCAACCACTTGGTCAACATCAGGCCCAGTTCATTCAAGCGCAGCGGTTTGGCCAGGTAGTCGTCCATGCCGCGCTCGATGCAGCGCTGGGCCTCGCCCTGCATGGCGTTGGCCGTGATCGCCACGATAGGAAGACGCGCACCAGGGGCCTCGGCCTGACGGATGGCCGCAGTCAACTCGAAGCCATCCATGTTCGGCATGTGGCAGTCGGTGAGCAGCAGCGCGTAACCGCCGCTGCGCCACATTTGCAGGGCGACGGCGCCGTCCTCAGCCAGCTCCGCTGCGTAGCCCAGCAGGCGCAATTGCTCCTGTAGCACGTCGCGGTTGGTTTCGTTGTCTTCCGCCAACAGGATCAGTTGCTTGCTGTGCCTGGCTTGCTCAACGCTGGGTGCCATGGAACGTACTGGCATACTCCAACGTTCGACTTGTTGCTGGGCGTGCGGCACGGTCAACCGGCTGCACGCTAACGCCACCCCCTGGATCAGTTCGTGGTACAGCACCGGGCGCGCAGGCACCGTCACGTCCTTGACCGGGCTACTGCTGCCGCGCCGTACGAAGCGAAGGACGCCCACCGTCGCTGGCAGCTCGATTTCGCGGGTGCTGGCAGTGACGTTCAGACCGAGAGCCACCACCGTGGTGCCCGATGCTGCCGGTGATTGCTGCAACTGCCGCCGCGCCGCCGCCAGATCGGCCACTGCGGTGAATTCGGCACCCGCTGCCATGCAATACGCGCCCAGGTCTTGTGCCGCGCCACTATCTTCGAACACGCCCAGCACGTGGATTCCGGCCAGCCTGGGCTCCGCCGCCAAGGTTCGTCCAGGCGTGGACTCACGCAGCGGCAACTCGACCGCAAATTCAGACCCTTCGCCCAGTATGCTGCGCACCGATATCCGACCTTGCAACAGGTCTACCAGCCTTTGCGTTATGGACAAGCCCAGTCCGGTGCCACCAAATTGGCGCGCCGTGCTGGCGTCGGCCTGGCTAAACGGCTGAAACAGTTTGCCCACTACCTCTTCGCTCATGCCGATGCCAGAGTCGATGACGCGCAGTCGTATCCCTGCTCCACCCTGGGCCAGACTGCAGGGCTCGACCCGCAACTGCACCCGGGCGGTTTTACTCTCCCGTGGCACGCTGAATTTCACGGCGTTGCCCAGCAGGTTGAGCAGCACCTGGCGCAGCCTTGTCGGGTCACAGACAATCCAGCGCGGAAGCTCCGGGGATACAAACACCGACAGGTCAATCAATTGGGTGGTCGATGTGTTGACCATGAGTTGCGCCACACCCTCGGCCACTTCCCGCAGATGCGTCGGTATGTCTTCTATTTCCAGCTTGCCGGCTTCGATTTTAGAGAGGTCCAGGATGTCGTTCAAAATGGCGAGCAAGGCCAGCGAGGATTGGTGAACGGTGTCGAGCATGCTGCGCTGCCGGGGTGTGAGTTCGGTCTCCTGCAGGATGTCGATCATGCCCACGACACCGTTCATCGGCGTGCGAATTTCGTGGCTCATATTGGACAGAAACTCCGACTTGGCAAGATTGGCCACATGGGCGGCTTTTTCCGCCTTCTTGCGGTCGGTGATATCGGTGCGAACGGCGATGTATTCGTGCGCATTGTTGTCGTCTCCAGCAAATGCGGCAACGGTGGTATCCAGCCAGTACAGGCGCCCGTCCTTGGAACGGTTGCAGACCTCGGCGTGCCACACCTCGCCGCGGCCCAAGGCTTCATACATGGCTTTGAAAAAGCCCTTGGGGTGATGGCCCGAGTTCAAAATTTTGTGATCCTGCCCGATAAACTCCGAACGCGCATAGCCGCTGATCTCGCTGAACTTGCTGTTGCCGTAGGTGATGTGCCCTGCAGCATCGGACATGCTCACAGCCGCATGCCGGTCCAGCACAAATTTTTGCCGATCGAGCTCGCTCAGTGCGCTTTTGGCCAGGTCGGCGCTGTGGCGCAGCTCCCTCGTCTGTTCCTGGACCATCTGCTCCAACTGGTCGCGGTAGTTCAGCAGTTCCAGCTCGTTTGCCTTGCGCCGCGTGATGTCCGCCATAATGACCACGATGTAAGGCCGTGCAGAAATCATGATCACGCGGGCGCTGATATGAATATTACGCAGCGAACCGCTCTTGTGCCGATGGTGCGTTTCAAACCTGGCATGACCGTCCTGAACAATTCTTTGCACGGACTGGGTCAGGCTAGTAGCATCCACGTCGGTGGCAATGTCGTCCAGACGCAAGCTCGAAAACTCGTCGCGGCTGTAACCCAGACAGTCGCAAGCAGCGTCGTTGAATTCCGCGAAGGCCTGGGTTTCAGGGTCGATCAATGCGATGCCCTCGCCGGCCTGGGTCACGATGCTGCGGTAGATTTCTTCGCGCTCGGCCAACTTGATTTCAACCTGCTTGCGCGCCGTGATGTCGGAGCGAATGGCAATGTACATCGTTGGCTTGCCGTGGGCATCGATAAAGGGTGAGATCGTCGTGTGTAACCAGTAGACAGACCCGTCCTTGGCGCGGTTGCAAATTTCGCCGCTCCAGGATGATCCGGTGGCGATGGTGCGGTACATTTGCTTGAAAAAGTCCTTGGGGTGCAGCCCAGAATTCAGCATTTTATGGTTCTGCCCGAGCAATTCCTCTTTGGCATACCCGCTGATTTCACAAAACTTGTCGTTCATCGAGATGATGCGCCCGTGCACGTCGGTTGCGGCCACAATCGCGTGCTGATCGAGTGCGGCCATAACCTTCTTGAGTTCCTGGCTGACCGACGCGTCACTGCTTGCCAGCGCCTTCGCAATCTTCTTGCTGGCCTCGATGTAAGTCGCCAACATCGGTCCTACCACTGACAGGGTGACGGTATAAATCCAGTAGTTGATCAAGCGGGTAACTTCTGGATCATTGGCAAACATGCCCGTGCCCTGGTGGGTGCCAGTGATGCCTGCGGCCGCGACCAGCAGCAAGGCGAGCGTCGTTCCGCTGGCACCCAGGCGCACCGCCGCCCATGCGATGAACAGGAACATCCAGTAGCCCCGACCGATGGCGTTGAGCCACAGGTGCAGCGACGCTGGAGCCAAGCCGTGCAACCATTCCAGAAAGATAATGCCCGCGGCCAGCAGCGTGAGCCCAAGGATGAGCGCCGACTCGGCGAGAAATTTGACAGAGATTGTGGGACGCGGATTTGTGAACTTAGGCAGCCACAGCAGGATCAATGGAGTTAGCAAAATAACGCCCAGCGCGTCGCCCATCCACCAGTTCGCGAGGCTGGAGACATAGCTGTCTCGGCTCACAACGTCTGCCAACCACAAGGTGGTGGTGCCTATGCCCGCGCCGACAAGGGATCCGACCAGCCCCCCCCAGACGTACAAGCGCACGATGTCGCGCAAAGTCGGCAAGCCGGCGTCAAACCTGCTGTCACGTTGAATCAGGGCAGCGCCGCACCAAGACGCCAGGGCGCTGCCGCCGGCCATGGCCGCGCCTGACCACAGCGCGCTACCGGAGAAAAAATTGGCCAGGAAGGCGCCTGCCCATATTGCAAAAAGATAGCGTCTGCCCCCGAGCAGCAGGCTCGCCAGCCCCAAGCCACTGGCGAGAAAAAAGATGGTCGCCTCCCCAAAATACAGACGGACCAGCCACGACGTGAAGCCATAGAGCGCGGCCACGCCGAGCAACTTGAGCATCCCAGCGGGGAGGGTGGTGATGTGACGGTTTGTCATCTCTATTCTTTAACGGAGCCGGGTTTGCATCGTCACGCAGCGTATTTGACCTAGAATTCGTTGCATTTCATTTATTTGAAAACTACCGTACCTCATCCTCCAAAGAAATGCATTGCTGCTTCAACCATGAAGGCGAAATCGTGGTCTTTGACGAACAAGGCTTGCCGTTGTTGGATATGAAAGTTTTGTTCTTGCATCACCGCTGAAAAAGCCTATTTTTTAGGCAGCCCCTGTTTTCTATCGTACATGGACTCGTTCCCTTTCACCATTAGCCATGTGGCTAATGGCCATGTCGTTTCTCGATTGCACACGCCGGGAGTTCGCCCAGCGCTGGCCCGTCTGCTGTGCTGTGGCGGGCCGTATGCGGTATTGCTGCAGGAACTCCTATGACGGTCTTCGACCTTGTGCGCAAGCGTTTTGAATCGCTCTCTCCGTCCCAGCGGGACGTTTCACTGCTCCTGGCCGAGGGTTTGACGAATGGGGATATTGCGCAGCAGCTGGGTGTGACGGTACACACCGTGAAGGCCCATCGCGCTGAGGTGATGCGGCGCATGGAGGTGGATTCATTTGCGGAGTTGATGAGCCAGCTACAGCGTTTGCAGTCCGCACGCGTGACGCCGCAGGCCGGTCGTTCAGAACCGCTGCGCATCATCGTGGTGGAAGATGACCGATGGTATCGCGAGTATCTGACAGAGAATCTGCAGGAACGCGACTTCACGGTCATTGGTGTGGCCGATGGCGCTAACTTCGAAGCGGCGTGGGCCAAGCACCCCGCCGACATCGTCATATTGGACATTGAGCTCGGTCACAACAAAGAAAATGGTCTGACCATCGCCACCAGACTTCTGGCGGGCAGTGCCTGCGGGGTCATCATCGTGACCTCCCGGGGCGAGTCGGACGAAAGGATCAGGGGGCTCAGCATCGGAGCGGACGCCTATTTTTCCAAACCGGTGAATATTGAAGAGTTGGCCATATGCATGGCCAATCTGGGGCGCCGACTGCGCTAA
>DAITMI010000030.1:18119-30113 GCA_036835225.1 Rhodoferax sp.
TTAGCCACATGGCTAATAGCCACTTGGCCAATGGTGCAAAAGGCGCAGTCCATCTACTATTGAAATCAAGTGATGCACAAGAAACCATGACGAACTACCCAAGCGCGCAGGCCCGCGAGCCCGCCCAGAACAATCCATTCACGCTGCTGTGGATGGTGGCACCTATTTTGCTGGTGCTGATGGCAGCCCTGCCCCTGTGGATTGGCGCAACGTGGGCGTGGTGGTTGTCATTGAGCGGCGTGGGCTTGTTTTCGGCGGCCGCGGTCTGGTGGCTGGTGGCGCAGGTGCATGCTGGCAACGTCCTGGCACAGCAACACCCGCATGACGCTGGCCAGGAGCGGTATTCAGGGCAGGAGTTGGCAGCGCTGTTGCAGGACATACTGCCGGCCTGGCAACACCAAGTCGATGCCGTCAAAACCCAGACCGAGGGCGCGGTGGTGCAACTGACCACCAGTTTCGGATCGGTGTTGCAGCAGTTCAATCTTGCCGGCATTGGGGGGGGCGTCGGGCCTGACGCGGATGCCAGCGCTACCATCGGATTGCTGGTTTTGTGCGAGCGCGAACTGCAACCGGTGGTGCTGTCCTTGGCCAACGTGATCGAAGGCAAGGACGCACTGCTGGCCAATATTCGCAATCTGGCCAAGGAAACCCTGGATCTGCAAGAAATGGCCGCCGACGTGCGCAGCATCGCAGCGCAGACCAACCTGCTGGCGCTGAACGCGGCCATTGAAGCGGCCCGCGCCGGCGAGTCCGGGCGCGGTTTTTCCGTGGTCGCCGCAGAAGTGCGCAAGCTGTCGAGCCGTTCGGCCGAAACAGGCAAGCGCATGGGCGAGCGCGTGGACCACATTAGCGCCGTCATGCAGTCGACCCTGACGACTGCGCAAGAGGCGACCACCCACGACAAGCACGCTGTGACCCTCTCTGGAGAACTGGTGGAGCATGTGCTCAGCCATGTACGCAAGCTGGGCGCATCCGCCGATTCCATGCATCACCACGGAATGGTGGTGCGCCGCGAAGTGGAGAAACTGATGATGGCAATGCAGTTCCAGGACCGGGTTTCGCAAATGCTGTGCGGTGTGAACAACGACATGACACGCATGCAGCAAACGCTGGACCCTATGGAAACGGACTCGCTGCCCACGTCCGACGAATGGCTGGAAGCATTGAACCAAGCCTCCACCATGGACGACCAACTCTACCGGCCCACCCTGCAGTGAGCCCACTTGCCATGAACTCTCCCATCAATAAATCATCCGGCCCCAAAAGCCGCTCTGCCCTCAAGGTGTTGCTGGTGGACGATGACTCCTTCCAGCTCGCGCTCATTACCGAAATCTTGCACAGTCTGGGCATCGTCGATATCACGGCGGCGTCCAGTGGCGAAAAAGCATTGCAAACGCTGGCCAAAAACCAGTCGCGCTTTGACCTGATGTTGCTTGATCTACATATGCCGGGAATGGATGGCTTCCAGTTCATGGAGTCAGCGGCCCATGTTGGCTACGCCGGCGCGCTGATCATCGTGTCGGGTCAAAACGAAGACGTGATGCAGGCCGCATCCATGGTGGCGAAATTGCGCCGCTTCACCTTGCTGGGCTCGGTACCCAAGCCGGTGGGTAAGGCAGCGCTGTCCCAGCTAATTTCCAACTGGGTCTAGTCACGCTGCACGAAGCGAGCGCATGTGGCTATTGAAACCGCTAGTTTCCAACAAGGTATTTATGACTCAAACGATTTTGGTGATTGATGACTCCACCAGCCTGCGCCAGTTGGTGGCCATGGCGCTGCAAGGCGCCGGCTACGAAGTGCTGCAGGCCGGCGACGGGAAGGCCGCTCTGGCCTTGCTCAACGGCCGAAAAATTGGCATGGCCATCTGCGACGTGAACATGCCCATCATGAACGGTATCGAATTCGTGAAAGCTGTCAAGGCACTGCCAAGCTACCGCTTTCTTCCAATTTTGATGCTCACGACGGAAACTCAGCAGACCAAAAAAGAAGAAGGCAAGGCCGCAGGCGCGAAGGCCTGGATGGTCAAGCCGTTCACGCCCTCGTCCCTGCTGGACGCAGTATCCAAACTGTGTCTTCCCTGAGATGGCTGGCACCAGGACCAAGACATGAGTACGCCCTTTGTGTTGCCCGCCGAGCTCACGATCTACAGCGCCATCGAGACCCGCGACGCCTTGCTGGCCTGGGTCTCCGAACAGCATGCCAAAACACACGGCCAGCTCGAAGTGTCCGCGCGACAGGTCAGCGAAGTAGACGGCTCCGGTTTGCAGTTGCTCGCGGCCCTCTCCCATATGGATTTGACCTGGACGCTGGTAGATGCCAGCACCGCATTCAGCGAAGCCTGCCGCACGTTAGGCCTGTCCATCTGGCTGGATAAATGCTTGGCGACAGATGCCAAGGGGCTCCTGTCATGAGCTATTCCAGCAACGACGCGGACCAGGACTTCATCGCTGCAGCGCTGCCCGTCTTCATCAGCGAGGCGGTTGAACAGACCGAAGCGATCGAGGCCCTGTTGCTGGAGCTCGAACAGCAGCCAGACAACCGCGAGCTGCTCGATTCACTCTTTCGTTGTGCCCACACGGTCAAGGGATCAGCGGGTATTTTTGGACTCAACAAGGTGGTGGAGTTCACACATCACGTTGAAACACTGCTGGATCAGATGCGTGACGGGCTCATGGCTCTGACCCCCGCGTTGAGCACCCTGCTGCTGCAGTGCAACGACCAGATCAAGTTGCTGGTGGCCGCAGCCACCAACGAAGACTCCGATACGCCGGAGCAATGCGACGCCCGGGTCGACCTGGTGATCCAGTTGCGCGCACTGACCGAGGTACACGTCCAGCGCGAAGCTGAGGCATTGGCAGACACCTCGACTGCCGGTGCGACCACAGCTGGGGCTCTGACCCGGTGGACGATCTCCGCGCGCTTTGGTCCCGAGACCTTTCGCAATGGGCTGGACCCGCTCTCCATCGCCCGCTATCTGGGCGGCATGGGCAAAGTGCTGAGCGTGCGCTGTGGCACGGATGCAGTCCCTGCGCTGGTGAGCCTGAACCCGGAGACCTGCTATTTGAGCTTTGGCATGGAGCTGGAGTCGGCGGCCAGCCGTGAACAGGTGCAAGCTGCCTTTAGTTTTGCCGCGGACGACTGCGAGCTCGACGTGAGCGCACCGGAGACGCCCGACCAGACCTTGGCCCGCCAGATTGAGGAAATGCCGGAAACACCGCGCCTTGGGGATATGTTGGTGGCGGTTGGTGCCCTATCCCAGGACCGTTTGGCGCAGGTCTTGAGCAACCAGCAGCAAAGTCGCGCCATGCCCGCAACGTCCCAGGTCAAGCTGGGAAACCTGCTTCAGACGCAGGCCGGTGTGGCAACCGAAGTGGTTGAAGCAGCACTGGGCAGGCAACAGAAATTGCGCGAAACCGCCAGCGGCGAGGAAGGACGCTACATCCGCGTGCAGGCCGACCGGCTGGACGCCGTCATCAACCTGCTGGGCGAATTGGTCATCGCCGGTGCCGGCGCCACCCTGCTCGCGCGCGAAACGCGCGAGGTAGGCCTGATCGAAGCCAACCTGTCCATGAACAGCCTGATCGAGGAAATTCGCAACGGCACCTTGGGCCTGCGCATGGTTCCCGTGGGTGAAACCTTCAGCCGATTCCGTCGCGTCGTGCGCGATACCGCGTCCAGCCTGGGCAAAGAGGTCAATTTCGAAATCGTGGGCGGTGACGCCGAGCTCGACAAATCCATGGTCGAGAAAATTGCCGATCCACTGATGCACCTGGTGCGCAATTCTCTGGACCACGGCCTGGAAGCACCGCAGGAGCGACTCGCTGCGGGAAAACCGTCGGCAGGGAAATTGATATTGAGCGCACAGCACGAGACTGGCGCCATCCTGATCCGCATCGAAGACGATGGTCGTGGCATCCACCGTGAACGCGTGTTGCAGCGCGCCTGGAACCGCGGCCTGGTGGAACAAGGCGTGGTGCCCAGCGACGACGCCATCAACATGCTGATTTTTGAGCCCGGCTTTTCCACTGCAGAGCAGGTCACGAATCTCTCCGGCCGAGGCGTTGGCATGGACGTCGTGCGCCGCAATATCGAGGCTTTGCGTGGCACGCTCAAGCTCACCAGCAAGCCGGGTTTTGGACTGCAGGTCGATATTCGGCTGCCGCTCACACTCGCCATCATCGACGGATTTTTGGTGGGGGTGGGCCAGTCCAAGTTTGTCTTGCCGCTCGAATCGGTGGTGGAAGTGATTGAGTCCGGTGCAAGCAGCGTCAAGGCCGATGCGAACGGGCGCCACTGCCTGGAATTGCGCGGCGCGGTGCTGCCGGTGGTACGCCTGCGAACCCTGTACGCCGTGGAATCCACGTACAGCGAGCGCTCCAGCGTGGTCGTAGTCCATTCGCAACGGGGCCAATACGGGATTGAGGTCGAGACCTTGCTGGGGCAGCAACAGACCGTCATCAAACCCCTGGGGCGATTGTTCAAGACCCTGCGCGGCATCTCGGGCTCGTCGATTTTGGGCAACGGCGAAGTTGCATTGATTCTGGACGCGCTCTCCTTGGGAGATCTGGCGACTTCCGACACGGCAAGCGGCACAACGGGCAACCCCGCCTGACCTCCAACTCACTAACGAAAGTAGAAACATCATGAATCAGAAACCCCCCTCGTGGATTGCGCGACTCTTTCACGGTGCCGACCTGTACCGGCGGATCACCGAACTCGAGGCCGAGCTCAAAGTTCGCACCGACATCATGAATGTGACGAGCATCGTCTCCGAGGCCGACAAAAAAGGTGACATCGTCAGCATCAACGACAAGTTCATCGAAGTATCAAAGTACAGCAGAGAGGAGCTGATCGGGCGCCCGCACAGCACGACCCGGCACCCGGACATGCCCAAGGAGACTTTCAAGCAGTTGTGGTCCACCATCGGGCGCGGCGACACCTTCCGCGGCATTATCAAGAACCGCGCCAAGGACGGCACGCCGTACTACGTGGACGCGGTGATTGCACCGATCCTGGGCGAGAACGGCAAGCCCTTGAAATACCTGGGCGTGCGCTACGACATCACCGCCGCCGAGATCGAACGCCAGAACGCGCGCGGCATCATCAACGCCATCGATGCCTCGTACGCCTATATTGAATTCGACCTGGGCGGTCATGTGCTGAAAGCAAACAAGAACTTTTTGCAGGTGACGGGCTACCAGAGCGACGAGATCGTGGGCAAGGAGCATCGCATTTTTGTCGATCCCGTGCTCTCGGCGTCCCCGGCCTATCAACAGTTCTGGCGTGACCTCAAGGATGGCAAGGCGCAGAGCGACGTCTTCAAACGCATCACCAAGTCAGGGCAGCAAGTGTCGCTCCAGGCGGTCTACGCGCCCGTCACCGACGAGATGGGTCGGGTCGTCAAGATCGTGAAAATCGCCAAGGATGTCACTGCGGAGGTGCGAGCCAACGACATGCTGCGCCATGCCGTGGAGCAGGCACAGGCAGTCACCGCCGCCGCCAAGGACGGCGACCTGACGCAGCGCATTCCACTTGAGGGCAAGAGCGGGCCGATCGAGTCGCTGTGTGCTGGTGTCAATTCTCTGATGGAGACAACCTCGGTCATCTTCTCCGACGTCGCCCGCGTGTTCGGCGCGCTGTCGGCGGGAGATTTGTCACAACGCATCAGCCGCGACTATGCCGGCACCTTCGGCCAGTTAAAGGGCGATGCCAACGCCACCAGCGAGAAACTGGCCGGCATCATCGACGATGTGGGTCGGGTATTTTCTGGAATGGCAGGCGGGGACCTCACGCAGCGCATCACGCGCGATGCACAGGGCATCTTCGATCAGGTGAAGCAGGACGCCAACTCAAGCTCCGAAAAACTCACCAGCATCATCGAAGAAGTGCGAGGCGCAGCCGATGCCCTGACGGGTGCTGCAAACCAGGTCAGCGCCACGGCGCAATCCTTGTCCCAGGCCGCCAGCGAACAAGCTGGCAGCGTGGAAGAAACCACCGCCTCCATCGAGGTCATGTCTACCTCCATAAGCCAAAACAGCGACAACGCCAAAGTCACCAACGGCATGGCCACCAAGGCCAGCAAGGAAGCCACGGACGGCGGCAACGCGGTCAGCCAGACCGTCACCGCCATGAAACAAATTGCCGCCAAGATTGGCATCGTGAACGATATCGCCTACCAGACCAATTTGCTGGCGCTAAACGCCGCCATTGAAGCGGCCAGGGCCGGGGAACACGGCAAAGGCTTTGCCGTGGTCGCCGCCGAGGTGCGCAAGCTGGCTGAGCGCAGCCAGGTGGCTGCCAAGGAAATTGGCGACCTCGCGGCCAACAGCGTCTCCACGGCCGAGCGCGCCGGCAAACTGCTCGACGAGATCGTTCCCAGCATCCAGAAGACATCGGAGTTGGTGCAGGAGATTGCCGCAGCCAGCGCCGAACAAAGCGAATCGGTCGTTCAAATTGGCGGCGCCATGGACCAATTGAGCAAGGCCACGCAACAAAACGCATCGGCCTCGGAAGAACTGGCCGCCACCAGCGAAGAACTCTCGGGCCAGGCCGAGCAGTTGCAACAATCGATTGCCTTCTTCAACATCGGCGACGATGCGCCCAAAGTGCGCAGTCGGCACGCGGAACCGATCAAAAGCGAACGCCGGCTTGGCGCTGGTATGGCGCCCCGATTGAGCGCGCCTTTACACGCGGCTTCGGTGCGCGGCGGCCATGCCAACTTCAAACCTTACTAGGCGCAGAGCATGAAAGCTGATCGCGCCTTGCTGCCAGGCAAAACCAAAACTGAGGATGTTCCCTTGCAATACCTCACTTTTAGCTTGGGCGACGAGGTGTTTGCCATGGACATTCGCACCGTGCGTGAAATCATTCCGCATGGCGCCATGACGGTGGTGCCCCACATGCCTGGCTTCTTGCGCGGTGTCATCAACCTGCGCGGCGCAGTCGTGCCCGTCATCGACTTGCAGGCGCGGTTTGGACGAATGCCCGCCATGGTGAGCAGCATGACCTGCGACATCATTTTCGACGTCAGCCGTGACGGCGAAAAGGTCGAGCTGGGCTTGATGGTCGACGCCGTGAGCGAGGTGATTGAAATTGCACAGGCGCAAATTGAGCCGCCGCCGCAATTTGGCGCCTCCATCCAACGCAATTTCATCCACGGCATGGGCAAGGTAGACGGGAAATTCATTGTCATTCTGGACCCGGACCGCGCGCTCGACATTGAAGACATGGCCCGTCTGGTGGAAGAAACGCAAATGGCCCCTCCATGAGAACAGCACAACAGGAAATCGACGAACGCAGCAAGCTGGCAGGAACGAACAAGTTCGAGCTGCTGCTGTTTCGCTTGGGCGAGGCGCCCAGCACCGGGCAACGGGAACTCTTTGGCATCAATGTTTTCAAGGTGCGTGAAGTGCTGGTGATGCCTGCCATCACCGCCTTGGCCAACGCACATGAGCATCTGATGGGCGTGGCCAATATTCGCGGGCAAATCATTCCGGTGATCAACTTACCGGCGGTCGTTGGATGCCGACCCAAGAATGGCTTGTCCATTTTGATGGTGACCGAGTTCGGGCGCTCGATCCAGGGCTTTGCTGTGGAAGATGTCCGCGAAATCGTGCGTCTGGAGTGGGACCAGGTGCTGCCGGCTGAGAGCGGTCATGCCGGCGCCCTGATCACCGGGATTGCACGTCTGGACGGAGCCACCGCCGACACCCGCTTGGCCCAAGTGCTCGACGTAGAGCAGATCTTGAGAAACGTCACGCCCGCAACCAAGGAAGAAATCACCCGCGAAGTCGTCGGCCCGCCGCTGCTGTTGCCTGGCGGCTCCGTGATTCTGGTCGCGGACGATTCTGCGGTAGCCCGCTCGGTGATCGAATTGGGCCTACAGGCCATGGGTGTGCCCTACATCATGACGAAGACCGGGAAAGAAGCCTGGGAGCGATTGCAGCTCATGGAGCGCGAGGCCCAGGCAGAAGGCAAAACAGCCCGGGACAAGATTGCCGTGGTCCTGACCGATCTGGAAATGCCGGAGATGGATGGATTTACCCTGACCCGATTGATCAAACAGGATCCGCGTTTCCAATCCATTCCCGTTGTCATTCACTCCTCGCTCACTGGCAGCACCAATGAAAAACACGTCAAGAGCGTCGGCGCAGACGCCCACGTGGCGAAGTTCTCGCCGCGAGAACTGGCGCTCACGCTGCGCCAGGTCCTGGCAGATTGAGCGCCATGTCCCCAACTTGTTCCGTGATTGACGAGTAAGCATGGCTGCGATGACGTTTAGCGATAGCGAATTCAAAAAGATCGGCAAGATCATGTACGAGGCCGTCGGGCTGTCGTACAACGACTCCAAAAAATCATTGATTCAGTCGCGGCTCGCCGCCCGCATACAGAAGCTGGGTCTGGGTGGATTTGCGCACTATATTGCGCTGCTGGAGGACGAGTCGCAGGCGGCTGAGTTCCAGATGGCGGTGGATTTACTCACCACCAACGAGACCTATTTTTTCCGTGAACCCAAACATTACGAGTTGCTGGAACAGGAACTGGGGGCACGCAAGAGCAAGGCAGCGCTGGCTGCCTGGAGCGCTGCGTCTTCGTTTGGCGACGAAGCCTTCAGCACGGCCATGCTGCTGTCGGACATGCAAATCGCCGGCAGGATCGGCCCCGACTGGTCGATCCTGGCCACCGACATCAGCCACCGTGTATTGCTCAGCGCCAAGGAAGCGGTGTACCCGCAAGACCGGCTGCGCGCGGTGTCGCCGGACCGCCTGCGCCGCTACTGCCTCAAAGGCGAAGGTCCGACCGAGGGGCAATCCATGGTGGTCGACAAACTGCGGCAACGTCTGCAATTTGGGCAGCTCAATTTATGTAAGCCGTTCAGCGGGCTGGGGCCTTTTGACTTCATTTTCCTGCGCAACGTGCTGATTTACTTTGACGCAGCGACCAAGCGGGAAGTGGTGGACCGCGTGCTGGCCACCTTGAAGCCAGGCGGTTTGTTCTTTTTGGGTACGGCAGAAGGGCGTGTCCCCTGTGGCACTGCGCTTGTCAGCGTGCAGCCCGGCGTCTTTCGAAAACCCATATGAGCGCAAGCCTGGTGGAGCTCACGCCCGGTGATGTGGCTTTTGGCCGCTCCGGTGACCAGTTCAAGACCCTGCTGGGCTCGTGCGTGAGCGTGATCCTGACGGACCCGCGTCGCACCATCGGCGTGATGTGCCACATCGTGCACGTGGGGCAACCCAATGCGGCCAACAGCCGCAACACGGCTTACGGTGTCGCGGCCATGGACGCCATGTTCAGCCGTCTGTACGAGAGCGGCTTTGCGCCCAGCTTGTGTCAGGCCTATGTGTTTGGCGGCGGCAATATGTTCCCGCAGTTGTTTACGAAGCGCCACGTCGGCGCCAGCAATGCTGCTTGGGTGCTGGACTGTTTAGCGGTCCATGGCATCGCAGTGGTGAACCAATGCCTGGGGGGCGACGGCTGGCGCAAGTTGTCGTGGACCGTGGGGCCGACCAAGCCTTTGGTCGAAATCGTATGGACAGAACAGGGAAGCAGCGATGGTCGTTAAAGTCTTTGTGGTGGATGACTCCGCCGTCGTGCGCCAGGCGCTGGCGCATATGCTCTCGGGCAACAGCGAGGTGGAGTTGATCGGCAGCGCTCCCAACCCCTTGCTCGCGATGGAGGCGATGCGCAAGAACCCGCCCGATGTGCTGCTGCTCGACATTGAAATGCCGGGCATGGATGGGCTGACGTTTTTGCGGCAGATCATGGCGGGAACGCCCATTCCCACCGTGATTTGCTCAACGCTTTCGACGCAAGGCAGCCAAGTGGCACTGGAGGCGCTGTGCGCGGGCGCAGTGGCCGTTCTGGCCAAGCCCAAGCTGGGGCTGAAACAGTTTCTGGACGAGTCGCGCCGCGAGCTGATTCAAACCCTCAAGACCGCCGCCAGATCCAGACCGCTCGCGCGCGCTGGGGCCGCGCAGCCGGGCGCAGCCAAACCGCTGCTCGCGCGCACGTCGGGCCTGAGCTCGGTGCACGCATTGGCCATGAACAAGCCCGTGGTTATCGGCGCCTCTACCGGTGGCACGCAGGCGCTAGAACTGGTGCTGATGAGCTTGCCCGCCGACGCGCCCGGCATCGCCATTACCCAGCACATGCCGGAAAAATTCACCACCATGTATGCCAAGCGGCTCGACGCCATTTGCGCCATGAACGTGCGCGAGGCCAAGGAAGGTGATCGGCTGGAGCGCGGCGTGGCGCTGATAGCGCCGGGCGGGCGCCACATGCAGCTGCGAAAGGCATCGGGACAGTATTTCGTCAGCGTCATGGACGGACCGCCGGTGAACCGACACAAACCCTCGGTGGACGTGTTGTTCAAGTCGGCCGCCGATTGCGCCGGCCGTGACGTCCTGGGAATCATCTTGACGGGAATGGGCGACGACGGTGCGCGCGGCATGAAGCTGTTGCACGACGGCGGCGCCCGCACCATTGCACAAAACGAGGAGACCTGCGTCGTGTTCGGCATGCCCAAGGAAGCCATTAAACTGCAGGCGGTGGACGACATCCTGCCACTGGAGAGTATGGCCCGCGCCATTTTGCAATTTGATTCGCGGGCTTGAACGCCCAGGCTTTCCATGACAACCGACAGATTCCAGGCAATAGCTCCCCAAATCTGTATTGTGAGGAGCGCAGCGATGTGGAAATCCAGGGGTTATGGACTGCTGCGGTCGTCGGCCCCGCAGTGACGAGGATGTGCGCGGTCTGCCCTGTGCAGCCAATGCAATACCGTCGCATAGAGTTCGTCCGCCGGATTGCCGACGAGATCACTCATGCCGGCTGGCTCCCAGGCAGCGCTCGCGCTTCCCGTCCGAGGCCTGGGCGCTCATGGCCAGAATCGGAATTTCAGACCTGCCCGGCAATTGACGAATAGCACGGCTGGCTTGCAGTCCCTTCAACCGAGAAACCGCAGTTGCTTCGCGTTCGATTCGCGTGACCTCATGACGGTGTGGCTGGTGGGGCACCCCATGCTGGCACAGGCCCTGCAGCGTGCCCCGTACGCAGCACTGCACAGTCGTATCCAGGTTCATGTGCAGCTCAAACCGGTGCTCGAGCGCGAGCGCTTTGCCCTGCTCATTGTGCCCACGCCCTCAAGACTGCGGGCTGCCAGCACAACCTGTTGGCCGACACCGGGCTGGAGATCTTGCGCCAGGCCTCCAAAGGTCTGCCCCGCCAGGCTGGGCGCATCCTGTGCACCGCTATGCGACTGGCAACTCCCAAAGGGCTGAACCACTTGCCCGATGAACTCCTGCAACAAGCCATCGCGGAGCTGCAATGACACGCACAGCCAATCAGATCGAGATGCCCACCCTGAGTGATGAGACCGTCATTCAGATCCAGGACTTCCTGCATCTGGCCTTGGATATCTTCGAGGACCACTACGCAGACCAACTCGAACGCTTCTATCAGTCCATTGGGCAGGATTCACCGGAACTCGACTTGGGAGAATCCTTGTAACTGAACGACGTTCATGGTCCCAGGTCACTGGGAGGGGGACCTGCTGTTTGGAGACCGCAATAGCCAGATTGCAACCCTTGTTGAGCGTCATACACGCTACGTGATGCTGGTCAAAGTCGCCAGCAAAGACACACAAACGGTCATCAACGCGTTAATCAAAAACTCGCGCAAGTTGCCTCAGGAACTCTACAAGTCGTTGACTTGGGATCGGGGTCATGAGATGGCTGACCACAAGCGCTTCACATTGGCCACAGACATCAGTGTTTACTTCTGTGATCCCCAGAGTCCTTGGCAGCGTGGGAGCAATGAAAATACGAACGGACTATTGCGACAGTATTTCCCCAAGGGGATCGATATTTCCGATTACTCACAGGCACAACTAAATGCAGTGGCGAGAAAGCTGAACGAACGCCCAAGGAAAACTCTAAACTACGAAACGCCAGCTGAACGATTCAGCCAACTTGTTGCATCGACCGGTTGAATCCA
>DAITMI010000031.1:0-28044 GCA_036835225.1 Rhodoferax sp.
GGGCCGAGAAGCGCTATAAAATAAATAGCTACCTACGCAATAACCACGCGGGCTAGAGCCTTATTTGTTATAAAAACCGATCCAAAATCTTTTGACTGGCCTTGCTCAGGTTCAAGCGGTCCCGAATCAGGAACTGAATGCCGTGCGAATCCGTCACCAGCAAAATGGTCGGCCCGACGCGACGAATGTCCTCATCGCCGCGCAGCACAAAACGGGTGTCACCCCGGTCGGTTGTGACCTGCCAGGTACACGGCGTGGAAAAACTGGTGACGCTGTCAATGCTCAAAATTTCCGGCATGAATTCCCGCGTCGCCAGTTCTTCGCGGATCAGGCTTTGCGCTGGTTCCGGCACCTCGGCCAGGCGATCGATCCACGCCACTTCATGACCATCGGTATGCACCAGGGCAATGCCCTCCTCCGGTGACTGGATCGGAAACGCCCGTACCGGCACCACACCCTCGCATACCTCGCCCTGAGCAGGGGTCAAGACGAGCCGGCCAAAGGCATTGCGCATCAGTTGAAAACGGGGGGGGATCATGGCAGCGGTATCGTTCATTCGTCGTCTTTCCGGTTGTCTCGGACGTCATCGTCCATGTCCACATCCATGTTGCGCGCCTGTGCCTGGTAGAGGTTGAAATAGGCCCCCTCACGCGCCATCAGGTCGTCGTGCGTGCCCACCTCCACCACCTGCCCGCGGTCCAGCACCACCAGCCGGTCGGCGCGGTGCAGGGTAGAGAGACGGTGGGCAATGGCGATGGTGGTGCGGCCCTGCACCAGGTTCTCCAGCGCCTTCTGAATCTCTTTCTCGGTCTCGGAGTCCACCGACGAGGTCGCCTCGTCCAGAATCAGAATGCGCGGATCGATCAGCAAGGCACGGGCGATCGAGATACGCTGGCGCTCGCCGCCGGACAAGCCCTGACCACGCTCCCCCACCATCGAGTCGTAGCCCTGCGGCAGGCGCAGGATAAATTCATGCGCATGCGCCGCGCGCGCCGCCGCAATGATCTCGGCGTGGCTGGCGTGCGGCTTGCCATACGCAATGTTTTCGGCAATGGTGCCGAAGAAGAGAAACGGCTCCTGCAGCACCAGCCCGATGTTGCGGCGGTAATCGGCGATGGGGAAGGAGCGGACATCGACCCCATCCACGCGGATCGACCCGTCCGTCACATCGTAAAAGCGGCAGATCAGATTCACCAGCGTGCTCTTGCCGGACCCGCTGTGCCCGACCAGACCGATCATCTCGCCCGGCTCAATGGTGAGGTTGATGCCCTTGTTGACCTCGCGGTTGCCGTAGCGAAAACTCACGTCCTTGAGTTCGATGCGGCCTTCGACGCGCGCCAGCTTCACCGGCTGCGTTGGCTCGGGCACGCTGGAGACGTGGTCCAGGATGTCAAAAATGCGTTTGGCGGCCGACGCCGATTTTTCCGTGACCGAGACAATGCGGCTCATGGAGTCCAGGCGGCCATAAAAGCGGCTGATGTAGGCAATGAACGCCATCAGCACGCCGACCGTGATATCGCCCTTGGCCACCAGCCAGATGCCAAAGGCCCACACCACCAGCAGCCCCAACTCGGTGAGCAAGGAGACACTCGGCGAAAACAGCGACCAGATTTTGTTGATCTTGTCGTTCACCACCAGATTGTGTTTGTTGGCCTCGCGAAAGCGCGCCGCCTCGCGGTTTTCCTGGGCAAACGCCTTCACCACGCGCACCCCGGGAATGGTGTCGGCCAGCACGCTGGTGACTTCGGACCAGACCCGGTCGATTTTCTCGAAGCCGGTTTGCAGCCGGAAGCGCACCGATCGGATCATCCACACAATAAACGGCAGCGGCACCAGCGTCACCAGTGCCAGCCAGGGGTTGATGGAGATCAGGATGACCGCCGTCATGATGAGCATCAGGACGTCGGAGGCAAAGTCGAGCAGGTGCAGCGACAGGAACACGCAAATGCGGTCGCTCTCGCTGCCAATGCGCGACATCAGATCGCCGGTGCGCTTGCCGCCAAAGTACTCCAGCGACATGCGCAGCAGGTGCTCATAGGTGGTGGTGCGCAGGTCAGCGCCGATGCGCTCGGACACCAGCGCCAGGATGTAGGTCTTGGCCCAGGACAGGCCCCACGCCAGCAAGGCCGAGCCCAACAGGCCCGACAGATAAAAGGCCACCAGCATCGGGTCGATATGCTGGCCGTTCTGAAACGGGATCAGCACCTCATCCATCAGCGGCATGGCCAGATAGGGCGGCACCAGACTGGCCGCCGTGCCCAGCAGCGTCAGCACAAAACCGGCCAGCAGCTGCCCACGGTAAGGCTTGGCAAAGCGCCAGAGTCGAAACAGGGTCCAGGTGGACGGCGGGGTATGGATGACTTTGGTGCAGATCGGGCATTCATCCTGATCGGGCTCCAGCGGCGCCTTGCAGCTCGGACAACGACGTCGGTCCGGCAGGGCAGCCGGCTGGCCGGTGACGTGGCTTGCCAGATGAATCTGGAATTGATCGAGCAGCCGGATCGCCTGCAGGTTGCGCCCGAGGGTGAAGCGCCAGCTCGCCAGTCGTCCTTGCGCGTCATGAAGTTCGAGATGACCGACGCCCGCGTGGTCATGGTGCGTGAGCATCAAGCCGGGCTGGTAGGCCCAGCTGCGCCAGCTCGCATCCGGCGCACGACTCATCAGGCGCTGATTCGTGACCAGCACCAAACCATTGACAAAACAAAGTTTGGCGTCCAGGTCAACGTCCAGCGTTGCCAAAACGTTCTCTTTTGTTTGGAGTTGTTCTCGGACCTCCAGGCGCCAATCAGCCGGGATGTCATCCAACAAAGTTTCTGAAGCAGGGATTTCGTTTGTCATTGAGGCCAATGGGTTCTGCGGGTGGACGGCCGTAAGCCGGACCAGGGTCAATTGCGAACTGCAATAGACTTGACGATATTACGCTTGACGCCGATTTTTTGGACCACCCAAAATACTTAGATTCATGACGACGAAGAATATTCAATTGCTACGGGTTACCCATCTGCGCGGCCCCAATATCTGGACTTACCGTCCGGTGATCGAAGCCTGGGTCGATATCGGCGCACTGGAAGACTATCCTTCCAACACCCTGCCCGGATTTTATGAGCGTTTGACCACGCTGTTGCCCGCTTTGGTCGAACACCGCTGTGGCATCGGTGAACCGGGCGGCTTTTTGGAGCGCCTGCGCGAGGGCACCTGGGCCGGGCATATTCTGGAACACGTGGTGCTGGAGTTGCAAAATCTGGCGGGCATGCGTACCGGCTTCGGCAAGACCCGCCAGACCTCGGTGCGGGGCGTGTACAAGCTGGCCTTTCGGACGCGGCAGGAGCAAGTTGGCCGTGCTGCGCTAGCCGCAGGCCGGGATCTGGTGATGGCCGCCATCGAAAACCGGGCGTATGACGTGGCCGCCACCGTGGCCCAACTGCACGAGCTGGTTGACTCGCTGTGCCTGGGGCCAAGTACCGCGCATATTGTCGAGGCCGCCACCGCGCGCGGCATTCCTCACCTTCGTCTGACCGACGGCAACCTGGTGCAATTGGGCCATGGCGCCAGCCAGCGCCGCATCTGGACCGCAGAAACCGACCAGACCAGCGCCATTGCCGAAGAAATTGCCAGCGACAAGGATTTGACCAAGTCACTGCTGCAGGCCTGTGGCGTGCCGGTGCCGCAAGGTCGCGTCGTCAAAACCGCCGAAGAGGCCTGGGACGCGGCCCAGGACATCGGCCTGCCGGTGGCACTCAAGCCTTACGACGGCAATCATGGACGTGGCGTCTCGCTGGACCTCGGGAACCGCCCGGATATCGAGGCGGCTTTTCAGCTCGCCCAACGCAAGGGCAGTGGCAGCGTCATCGTTGAACAATTCATCGCTGGCAATGAACATCGCCTGTTAATTGTCGGTAAACGCGTCGTTGCCGCGGCGCGCGGTGAAGCCGCCTGGGTCACGGGGGATGGCCAGTCCAACATCATTGAACTGGTCGATAGCCAGATCAATATCGACCCCCGGCGCGGCACCGGCGAAGATGCCCCGTTGAACGCCCTGGCCCCCCAGAACGGGGCCGAAATCATCCTGGAACTGGAACGCCAGGGCTTCACCGCCTACTCGGTGCCGGCCCCAGGCGCAAAAGTACTGATTCAGCGCAACGGCAACGTCGCGTTCGATGTCACGGATCACATCCATCCGAGTGTGGCCGCCGCGGCCGCCCTGGCAGCCCGGGTCGTGGGCCTTGACATTGCGGGCGTCGATCTGGTGCTGGAAGACATCAGCCGCCCCCTGACCGAGCAGCGCAGCGCCGTGATCGAGGTCAATGCCAGCCCCGGCCTGCTGGCCCACCTCAAGCCAGCCGACGGGCAGCCACGTCCCATTGGCACGGCCATCATTGCGCACCTGTTCGATGCCGACAAGAGTGGCCGCATTCCGGTGGTCGGCGTCACTGGCACCCAGGACACCACACGCATTACCCGCCTGATCGCCTGGCTGCTGCACATCAGCGGCAAACAGGTCGGCCTGGCCTGTCGCGACGGTTTCTATCTTGGCGCCCGTCAGGTCGAAGCCATTGATAGCACCAGTTGGGACGCCGGACAGCGCCTGCTCATCAACCGCTCGCTGGAAGTCGCCGTCTTCGAGCACAGTAGCCGGATGATTCTGAGCGAGGGTCTGGCTTACGACAAGTGCAGCGTTGGTGTGGTCACCGATGTCCGTGGCGTTGAGGCGCTGGCCGAGTTCTACATTGATGACCTGGACAAGCTCTACAACGTGGTGCGCACGCAGGTCGATGTGATCCTGCCGCAAGGGGTTGCCGTGCTCAACGCGGCCGACCCCCAAGTGGTCGAAATGGCCTCTTTGTGCGATGGCAAGGTCATTTTTTACGGGCTCGACCCCATGCTGGATGCCATCGCGGCCCACCGTGCCCATGGCGAACGTGCCCTCTTTGTGCGCGACGGTCAGATCGTGCTGGCCCAAGGCGAGGCCGAACTGGCCTTGATTCCCCTTGCCTCCATGAAGCCGGCCAAGGCCGAAAAACCGGACATGGTCATGGCCGCCGTGGCAGCGGCCTGGGCCTTGGGGCTCAGTCCCGACCTGATTGCGGCGGGCCTGCGCACCTTTGAGACCTCACCCCAAAAAAATCAATAAATCATGGACATCTCACGCATCCGTGCCCTGCGCGGCCCCAACCTCTGGAGCAGTCATACCGCCATTGAGGCCGTTGTGACCTGCACCCCTGCGGAGTGCGCCATCAGCACAGACAATGGCTTGGAGGGTCGTCTGCGCGAGCGCTTTCCCGAACTCAGCCCGCTGCGGCCATCCGGAAATGACGGCACCGTGCCGATGGCGCACGTGCTCGAACTCGCGGCGCTCGACCTGCAGGCCCAGGCCGGCTGCCCGGTCACCTTTGGCCGCACCACCGCCACCACCGATCCCGGCGTGTTCCAGATTGTGGTGGAGTATTCAGAAGAAGCTGTGGGACGGTTGGCCCTGGAACTGGCGCAAGCCCTGTGTCTGGCGGCCTGGAACGACAGCCCGTTCGACCTGCAGCAGGCGCTGGCGCGGCTGCGCGAGCTGGATGAAGATGTACGCCTGGGGCCAAGCACCGGCGCCATCGTCGGCGCAGCGGTGGCACGCCACATTCCCTACCGCCGCATGACCGAAGGCAGCATGGTCATGTTCGGCTGGGGCAGCAAGCAGCGCCGCATCCAGGCCGCCGAGATGGACGTCACCAGCGCGATTGCCGAAGCGATTGCCCAGGACAAGCAGCTCACCAAAAAATTGCTGGCCGCTGCGGGCGTACCAGTCCCGGCCGGACGCGAGGTGGCCACACCTGAGGACGCCTGGACCGCCGCCGCTGAAGTCGGCCTGCCGGTCGTGCTCAAGCCCAAGAATGGTAACCAGGGCAAGGGCGTGACGGTCAACATCACGTCGCGCGAACAATTGACCGCGGCTTACACGGCGGCTGCCGAGTTCGACGATGACATCCTGGTCGAGCGCTACATTCCCGGCAACGACTTTCGCCTGCTGGTGGTCGGTAACAAGCTGGTGGCAGCGGCTTATCGTGAACCGCCCAACGTCGTGGGTGATGGCAAACACACCATTCTTGCGTTGGTAGAGCAGATCAACAAAGACCCGCGCCGCGGCTCGGGGCATGCGACCTCGCTGACCAAGATCCGTTTCGACGATATTGCGTTGGCCTGCCTGGCAAGTCAGGGCTTGCAGGCCGACGCGGTGCCACTCAAGGGCCAACGCGTCACCCTGCGCCATAACGCCAATCTTTCCACCGGCGGCTCGGCCACCGATGTCACCGATAGCGTCCACCCGGAGGTGGCCGCCCGTGCCGTGGCGGCCGCGCAGATGGTGGGGCTCGATATTTGCGGCGTGGACATCGTCTGCAACAGCATCCTGCATCCGCTCGAAGAACAGGGCGGCGGCGTGGTCGAGGTCAACGCCGCGCCCGGCCTGCGCATGCACCTGTCGCCGTCCTTCGGCAAGGCACGCCCGGTGGGTGAAGCCATCATCGCCCACATGTTCGGCGAGCAGGAGAACGGCCGCATTCCGCTGGTGGCGGTCACCGGCACCAACGGCAAAACCACCACCGTGCGCCTGATCTCCCACCTGCTGGGCCACAGCGGCTTGCGCGTGGGCATGACCAACACCGATGGCGTTTATATTGCAGGTCAGCGCATCGACACCGGCGATTGCAGCGGCCCCAAGAGCGCGCGCAATGTGCTGCAGCACCCCGACGTGGATGCCGCGGTGCTGGAGACCGCCCGCGGTGGCATGCTGCGCGAGGGTCTGGCCTTTGACCGCTGCGATGTGGCCGTGGTCACCAATGTCGGCAGCGGTGACCATCTGGGCCTGAACTACATCACCACGGTGGAGGACCTGGCTGTCCTCAAACGCGTGATCGTGCAGAACATTGCCCCGCACGGTGTCGCCGTGCTCAACGCCGCCGATCCGATCGTGGCCGCCATGGCCAGGCACTGTCAGGGCTCAGTCACATTTTTTGCGCCGGACCGGCAACATCCGGTGATGGCGACCCATCTGGCCCGCGGCAAGCGGGCTGTGTTTGTCGAAGACGGCTGGCTGGTCGCCGCTCAGGGTGCTGTGCAGCACAAGTTGCCTTTGGCCGGGGTGCCAATCACGCACCAGGGCAGCATCGGCTTCCAGGTGGAAAACGTCATGGCCGCGGTGGCGGCGGCTTGGGCCCTGGGACTGCCATGGGACACGATTCAGCAGGGACTGGCCGGTTTTGTCAACGACAGCGACAACGCCTTGGGCCGCTTCAATGTGTTCAGCTACCGGGGTGCCACCGTCATCGCCGACTATGGTCACAACCCGGATGCCATGTCAGCGCTGGTCCGGGCGGTGCAGAGCATGCCGGCCCGGCGCCGCTCGGTGGTGATCAGCGGTGCTGGCGATCGGCGCGATGAAGACATTCGCCAACAAACCGAAATTCTGGGCCACGCCTTTGACGAGGTCGTGCTGTATCAGGATCAGTGCCAGCGCGGCCGCGCCGATGGCGAGGTCGTGGCACTGCTGCGTGCCGGCCTGGTGAATGCCAAGCGCACCCGCAGCATCCAGGAAATTCAGGGTGAGTTCCGCGCCATCGACACCGCCATGGACAGTTTGGGTGAGGGCGACTTGTGCCTGATACTGGTTGATCAGGTGGAGGAAGCGCTGGCCCACATCGCGGCGCGAATTGAAAAAGACCCGCGTTGAGCGTTGGCGTCAGCCCCAGGCCGGCGCCCGTCACAACGCGTCAGTCCAGTTCGTTCGCCGGGTCGCGGCCCATCAGGGCTGCCACCGCTTGCGCCGGTCTGATCTGTCCGTCCAGCAAGGCCACCACCGCTTGCGCGATTGGCATCTCCACCCCTACCGAGGCGGCACGCTGCACCACGGTCCAGGCCGAATAGACACCTTCGGCCACATGACCCAGCGAGGCCACCGCCTGGCTCAGGGTCTGACCACGCGCCAGCGCCAGACCGACCTGCCGGTTGCGTGACAAGTCGCCGGTAGCGGTCAGCACCAGGTCGCCCAGGCCGCTCAAACCCATGAAGGTGTCGGATCTGGCACCCAGCGCCACGCCCAACCGCATCATTTCGGCCAGGCCGCGAGTAATCAGCGCCGCCCGCGCATTGAGGCCCAAATTCAGGCCATCACACAAGCCGGTGGCAATTGCCAGCACGTTTTTAACCGCGCCGCCCACTTCCACGCCGACGATGTCATCATTGGCATAGACCCGCACCGTGGGACTGTGAAAGGCCGCCACCAGGGCGACGCGCACCGCCGCATGCACACTGGCCGCCACCAAGGCCGTGGGCTGGCCGCGCGCCACTTCCAGCGCAAAGCTGGGGCCGCTGAGCACGCCCGCCAGCAAGTCAGGCGCCACTTGCGCCTGTACTTCATGGGCCAGCAAGCCAAAAGCGGTCGAGGTCGCGGCTTCAAAACCCTTGCACAACCAGGCGACCGGCACCCGGCAGGCGCGCAGCTGCGCCAGCATGCCGCGCAAACCGGCCATCGGCGTGGCCACGATGACCAGATCGGCCCCCGCCATCAGGCGGTCAAACTGGTCCGGGTTAGCCGTACCGTCCGCACTGACACGCAGTGTCGGCGGCAGCGCGATGCCCGGTAAATAGCGCACATTCTCGCGCTGCGCCTGCATGGCGCACGCCTGAGCCGCATCGCGCGCCCACAGCGTCACCGCGTGTGAGACAGACGGATTGCTGCCCGCACTGACCGCCAGCGCCGTCCCCCAGGCACCGGCACCAAGCACTACGATTTTCATAGCTACTTACGCAATGAATACGTGGGCTAGAGGTCTAAAACGCTTGAAATTCTTACTGTACGATGATGCTGGTCTCAACTTCAGCGGTGGCAGCCGCCTGTTGCTGCTGCTCATACATGGCCTGGAAGTTGATTTCCGACAGGTGCACGGGCGGGAAGCCAGCGCGCTGGACCAGATCGGCCACATTGCCGCGCAGGTAGGGGTAAACGATTTGCGGGCAGGCCATGCCCATGATTTGATTCATCTGCTCTTGCGGCAAATTGCGGATTTCAAAGATGCCGGCCTGGGTGGCTTCCACCAAAAATACGGTCTTGTCCCTGATCTTGGTCTGCACGGTGGCGGTGACGCTCACCTCAAAAACACCCTCGGCCACCGGTGCGGCATTCACACCCAACTGGATATCCACGGTGGGCGCTTCCTGCTCCAGCAGGATGGCGGGGGAATTGGGCTGCTCCAGGGACGCTTCCTTGAGGTACACGCGCTGAATCTGGAATACGGGTTCTTGTTGGTCGGACATGGGATTGCCTTAATGGGTTGAGGACAGCTCTGGCTCGGCTACACGCAAGCTGCGCTTTGTCGTGCCAGGTTTCGATTAAAAACAATGCCCGCTCTAGACAGTCCGAAGCGGGCACATGATCGGGGTCGCGGGCGGATTATCTCAGGTGAAAATCCGATGACCGCCTTCAGCGGCGTATCAGGCGGTCGCGTTCAGCAGAGCCATCAAGCCGCCCTGCCCGTCCAGCGCCACCAAATCATCACAGCCACCCACATGCGTCTGGCCAATGAAAATCTGCGGCACGGTGCGCCGGCCGGTCATCTCCATCATTTTCAGGCGCTGGTCGGGATCGGTATCGATGCGGATTTCTTCAATCTGCGCAACGCCCTTGGCCTTGAGAATCTGCTTGGCGCGAACGCAGTAGGGACAGACTGCGGTGGTGTACATCTTGACGGTTTGCATGCGTTTTTCCTTGGTAATCAGGCTTTTTCAATGGGCAGATTGGCCGCCCGCCAGGCACCCAGGCCTCCGCCCAGCGAGTGGGCCTGCTCGTAGCCCAGCTTCTTGGCGATGCTGAGCGCGCGCCCCGAGCGACCGCCCGACTGGCACACCAGAATGACGGGCAGCGCCTTGTTTTTCACCACCGTGGGGAGTTTTTGTTCGAGCTGACTCAGTGGAATATTTTTGGCGCCGCCCACATGGCAGGCGGCGAACTCGCTGGCTTCGCACACGTCAATGATGACCGCCTTTTCGCGGTTGATGAGCTGTACCGCCCCGGCCGCCGTCAGCGCCCCGCCGCTTGCACCCTTGAGCACCGGCCACATCAGCATCGCGCCAGAGGCCAGCGCGACCGACAGAATCATCCAGTTGTCGAAAATAAATTTCACTTTTTTCCTTTGTTAAATTCCTGAAACCTTGCGGGACAGACCGCGGCGACGCGCAGCGGGCCAGATCCGTCCCCAACTGATTGGAGCAGCCCTGTAGCCGCTGCCCCAACCGATTGAGTTCTCATTTTAGAATGCAGGGGTGACCAGCGCATTCCGCCTCCGTTTTGCCCCGCCCCTGACCGCTGCTATTGTCATCGTGGCTTCTGACCTTACAAGTAACAATGCACAAACTAGTACTCATTCGCCACGGTGAATCCACCTGGAACCTTGACAACCGCTTTACCGGCTGGACCGACGTTGACCTGACGCCTGCCGGCGTGGAACAGGCCAAGAACGCCGGGCGCTTGCTCAAGGCCGAAGGCTTTGAGTTTGACGTCGCCTACACCAGCGTACTCAAACGCTCCACCCGCACCTTGTGGCATGTGCTTGACGAGATGGACCGCACCTGGCTGCCGGTGGTCAATAGCTGGCGGCTCAACGAGCGCCATTACGGCGCCTTGCAGGGACTCAACAAAAGCGACATTGCCAAGCAATATGGCGACGCCCAGGTGTTGCTGTGGCGGCGCAGCTATGACGTGCCGCCGCCTGCCCTGGAACCGACCGACCCGCGTTGCGAACGGGGGGATCCGCGTTATGCCAAACTTCAGCCGGAGCAAGTGCCCCTGACCGAATGCCTGAAAGATACGGTGGCGCGCGTGATGCCGTTCTGGAACGAAGCCCTGGCACCGGCCCTCAAAACCGGCAAGCGTGTGGTGGTGGCGGCGCACGGCAACTCGATCCGGGCCTTGGTGAAATACCTGGACAACATCTCCGACGCCGACATCGTGGGCCTAAACATCCCCAATGGCATTCCCCTGGTGTATGAATTGGACGACGAGCTCAAACCCATCCGCCACTACTACCTGGGCGACGCCGAGGCCGCAGCCAAAGCCGCCGCAGCCGTGGCATCTCAGGGTAAAGCTTGAGTAAATAGGGAACCACCTCATCTAACAATTGTCCAACGATGTATATTGGGTTGGTATAGGAATATTTATGGGTCAAAAATTGAAAACTGCAGGCTGGATTTCGGTGGGTGTCATCGCAGGTGCCCTGACGACGGTTTCGCTCCAGACCGTGGCGCGCGGCGCACTGGCACCGCTGCCGCTGGAGGAATTGCAGCAGTTGGCGGCCGTGTTTGGCATGGTCAAGAGCAACTACGTTGAACCGGTCGATGACAAGAAACTCATCACTGATGCCATTGTGGGCATGGTGTCCAGCCTCGACCCCCATTCGCAGTACCTCGACAAGAAAGCGCTCAAGGAATTCAACGAAGGCACGACCGGCAAATTTGTCGGCGTCGGCATCGAAATCTCCCAGGAAGACGGCGTCATCAAGGTGGTATCGCCGATTGAGGGTTCACCCGCGTTTCGGGCCGGTATCAAACCCAATGATTTGATCATCAAGATCGGCGACACCCCAGTCAAAGGCCTGACCCTGAGCGAGGGCGTCAAGCGCATGCGCGGTGAGCCAAACACCAAGGTACTTCTCACCATCTTTCGCAAGGCCGAGAACCGCACCTTCCCGGTGTCGATCACACGCGAGGAAATCCGCACGCAGTCGGTGCGCAGCAAGGTGATTGAACCGGGATATGCCTGGATTCGGCTGAGCCAGTTCCAGGAACGCACGGTGGAAGACTTTGCGCGCAAAACCGAAGAGATCTACAAACAGGAACCACAACTCAAGGGTCTGGTGCTGGACCTGCGCAACGATCCGGGTGGTTATCTGGACGCGGCGGTGGCGGTGTCGGCGGCCTTTTTACCAGCCAACGTCACCGTGGTGTCGGCCAACGGCCAGTTGGCGCAGAGCAAGTTCACGTACAAGGCCGCGCCCGAGTTTTACCAGCGCCGCGGCGGTGCGGACCCTCTGAAGCACCTGAATGAAGTCACCAAAGGGGCGCTGAAGCGCGTGCCTTTGGTGGTGCTGGTCAACGAAGGCTCTGCCTCCGCCAGTGAAATCGTGGCGGGCGCACTGCAAGACCACAAGCGCGCCACGCTGTTGGGCAATCAGACTTTCGGCAAGGGCTCGGTGCAAACCGCAGTTTGCCTTGACCCGTCATTCCGCATGGACAACTGCCCGACCGCCGGCCTGAAGATCACCACCAGCCGTTATTACACGCCGAGCGGCAAATCCATTCAGGCCAAGGGCATTGTGCCCGATGTCATGGTGGACGAAACCGAGGAGGGCAACCTGTTTGCCGCGCTGCGCACCCGCGAGGCCGACCTGGAAAAACACCTGAACAATGGCCAGGGCGACGAAAAGAAAGATGAAGCCCGCGCGAAAGCCCAGGAAGAAGCCCGGGATGAAGCCCGCAAGAAACTGGAGGAAGAACTGAAGAAGCCGCTGGCCGACCGGAAACTGCCAGAGTACGGTTCCGACAAGGATTTCCAGCTGATTCAAGCCCTCAACCAGCTCAAAGGACGCCCGGTCATGGTCAGCAAGACCATGGTGGAACGCCAGGAAGAAAAGAAAGAAGAATAAAGCAGCACATGACGGACGAGCAGCTTCTGCGCTACTCGCGCCACATCCTGCTCAACGAGATCGGGATTGAAGGCCAGGCGCAAATTCTGGGCAGTCGTGCCCTGATTGTGGGTGCGGGTGGACTAGGGTCGCCGGTCGCGCTTTACCTCGGATCGGCCGGCGTCGGGCGCATCACCGTGGTCGATCACGACAGCGTCGACATGACCAATTTGCAGCGGCAAATCATCCACAACATGGCCCGCGTCGGCCAGTCCAAGGCCCTGTCAGCCCAAATCGCCATAGACGCCCTCAACCCGGACGTGCAGGTGACGCCGATCGTGGCACGCGCCGATGCGACGCTGCTGGACACCCTGGTGGCCCAGGCCGACGTGGTGCTGGACTGTTGCGACAACTTTGCCACGCGCCACGCCATCAATGCGGCCTGCGTGACACACCGCAAACCACTGGTGTCTGGCGCTGCCATTCGTTTTGATGGTCAAGTCTGTGTTTATGACCCACGCGACGCGAACTCCCCCTGCTACGCCTGCGTCTTCCCCGCCGACACCACTTTTGAAGAAACCGGCTGCGCCACCATGGGCGTTTTCGCGCCTTTGGTGGGCATCATCGGCTCCCTGCAAGCCGCTGAAGCGCTCAAGTTGCTCAGCGGTGTCGGGCGCGCGCTGACCGGCCGTCTGCTGATGCTGGATGGCCGATCGATGGAGTTCACCGAAGTTCGCATCGCTCGCCAGGCCGCCTGCACCGTCTGCGGCGTGGCGCACTAAGGCCCGCATTCATCACCTCGCCAAGTGGCACGGTCCGTGTCGCTTGCGGAAATCGCGCGGCAACTCGGGTTCGCCCGCTGCGAACAAACCGCGGTGGGATTGCCGCGCCACAGCCTCCTCGACCGCATAGGGCCCCAGGTTGCGATGCCAGCGGTAGGACCAGGCTTGGCCCTCGCGTACCATCTGGGCGCCCAAATCGTGTCCATTCAGCCGGATCTGCGCCAGTCCCCGTCCGTAGGTGTCGTGGCGCCTGACCAGCACCGCCACATGCCGGCGCAGCACACGCTGCGACAGCAACGTACGGGAAGCCTGGCCGCCGGTCTGGCAGATCTCGGGCGCGTCGATGCCCTCAATGCGCAACTTACGCGGCCGCCCTCCCTTGTCCGGCTGCACCCAGAGCGTGTCGCCATCCGTGACATAGGAGACTTTTCCGGCAAAAGCCCCGGTCGCATGGACATTGTTTGCTATCAAAATAGCGGCGAACAGGAAGAGTCGGATAATCATGCGGGGTTGATGCTTCAGCAATGCTTGATTCGATCAGTCCATTGTCACCGCAATGCCTCAGCAGCATGCCTGGCGTGCGTTAACGCCGCCCGAAATGCAACTAATCAAGGGGGAAACCCCGTGTTTTATCCACTTCACTGGAAAATCGTTCCTGTTAGACTCAATTCGTACAATTACCCTTTATTCCGTGACCTCCAAGACTGCATTCCCTGTGATAGATCTGCGTAATTTGCGCCTGGGTGATGCACGTGCCCTGCTGGAGCACGACCCTTCACACAAGCTCCCCGAGCCGGAAAAATGCCCCACCGCCTTTGTGCAGAGCCTTATCGACAATCTGTGCGAGCTTTCCCTGAAAGACCCACTCACAGGTTTGGCCAACCGGCGTCATTTTCACAATGTACTGAGCCGCGAAATTGATGTCGTGGCCCGTTCGGGCGAGTCCGCGTTGCTGTTGATGCTGGACATTGACCATTTCAAAAAAATCAATGACACCTACGGCCACCTGGCCGGCGATCAGGTGCTGCAGGCGATTGCCAAATGCCTGACGACCTGCGTGCGACCGATGGACACGGTGGCGCGCTACGGTGGCGAAGAATTCGCCGTGATTCTGCCCAACTGTCAGCCATCGTTTGGAAAAACTGTGGCGGAACGCATCCGTGTCACCGTGGGGGCCCTTTCCATTTCCGTGGCACCGCTGGTCAATCTCCAGGTTACCGTCAGTATTGGGGGCGCCTATGCGCCGGAATGGGTTCGCTCCACGACAACGTTATGGACCGACCGGGCCGATATCCAGCTCTATCGGGCCAAATCCGACGGACGCGACCGCGTTTACATCGACCAGCAGCGGGAGATTTCCGTCAGTGCAGAAGAAAAAAGTATGTTGTTCGGCCACCTCTCATCAAGTGATCCCGCTTGGATCGAAAGTATTTCCAGCGACGCGTCGGGCAGCGCAATGAATAGGGTGAACTGATGATGAGCGATGTCCTGAATCCTCCACAAAACAAGGTGGCCACGACCCCGGTGCCCCTCAAACCCGTCGGCAAGGTGATCGCCGTCACCAGCGGCAAAGGCGGCGTCGGCAAGACTTTTGTCTCGGCCAATCTGGCAGCGGCACTGGCCAAGCGCGGGCACCGTGTGCTGGTGCTGGACGCCGACCTCGGATTGGCCAATCTGGACGTGGTGCTCAATCTGTACCCCAAGATCACCCTGCATGATGTGTTCACCGGGAAAGCCAAGCTCGAAGAAGCCATCATCCGCGCGCCGGGCGGTTTTTCTGTCTTGCTGGCAGGCTCCGGCATGGTGGAGTACTCGCGCCTGACCCCCGAAGTGCGTGACGACTTCCTGCGCATCATGAGCGGGCTGGTACCCCACTACGACATCGTGTTGCTGGATACCGGTGCCGGCATTTCCGATGTGGTGCTGTTTGCCGTGTCGCTGGCCTCAGAGGTTCTGGTGGTGGCCACCCCCGAACCCACTTCGCTGACCGACGCCTATGCCACCATCAAGGTGCTGGTGGGCCAGCAAAAGCGGCAAAACATTCGCATGGTGATCAACCAGACGGCCCGTTTGGGTGACGGTCGTGCCATCACGACGCAATTGCAGCAGGTGCTGGACCGTTTTGTGACGACCGAGCCGGGACGTCCGGTGCGCTTGATCCATATGGGCGATATTCCTTCCGATCCATCGGTACGTCAGGCGATCATGCGCCGCCAGTTACTGATGCAATCGACCCCCGGTTGCCCGGCCGCCCTGGCGATTTCCCAGCTGGCGGGCAAGCTCGAAGACGCCATCGTCGCACGGGTTGCCTGACGCTGGGCGGCGCGTCAGCCCACTTCAAAAGACCTTGTACCGTCAGGCGCGACCGATGATGCTGGCGGTTGCCATCAACTCCTCCAATAGCGCCAAGGACACGCTGCCTGACACCGCATAGGGGTCGAGCTCCGGCTTTTCGGCGTACTTGAGCAAAATGGAGGCATTGATCTTGGACATGTTGACCTGGCCCATGGTCCAGCCACCAAAGCGGCGTTCGGCGATTTCTTCGTAATGCAACAGCACCACGTCCTTGTGGCGGGGGTCTTTCTGGATGTGACCATACAGCTCGCTCACGGGCATGCGTCCACCTTCGATCGCCTGTAGAAAAATGCCGCCGCCATAACAGAGAATGCCAGTGATGCCGCATTCCGGGTTGTGCTGGCGCGACTGGGCCAGAATCGCCTCAATGGCGTCGGTGGTGGTGTCGATGGCGCGGCTGGCGTAGAGCAAACGGACCAACATGATCAGCCTTTCTTGGGGATGAGCGACAGGAACTCACGGCGCAGATTGGGATCTTTGAGGAAGCTGCCGCGCATGACCGAATTGATCATCTTGCTGTCCATGTCTTTGACGCCGCGCCAGCCCATGCAGAAATGGGTAGCCTCCATCACGATGGCCAGGCCGTCTGGCTGGGTTTTTTGCTGAATCAGATCAGCCAGTTGCACCACGGCTTCCTCCTGAATCTGCGGCCGGCCCATTACCCACTCGGCCAGACGGGCGTACTTGGACAGCCCAATCACATTCGTGTGTTCATTCGGTAGCACACCAATCCAGATCTGGCCGATGACCGGGCACAGGTGATGGCTGCAAGCGCTGCGCACGGTAATGGGGCCGACGATCATCAACTCGTTGAGGTGTTCGGCATTGGGAAACTCGGTGATGGGCGGCGCGCTGACGTAGCGGCCCCGGAACACCTCGTTGAGATACATCTTGGCGACCCGACGCGCCGTCTTGTCGGTGTTGTGATCGCGTTCGGTGTCAATCACCAGGCTGCTCAGCACGCCCTTCATCTTGTCTTCCACCTCGTCGAGCAACTTCTCCAGTTCGCCGGGCTCAATGAAGTCGGCAATATTGTCGTTGGCATTGAAGCGTTTGCGCGCCGCCAGCAGGCGTTCCCGGATTTTGACGGATACGGGAGTGCCCTCATCGGCATCAACTGGATTCATGGTGCTCTGACTTTTCATTAACATGGAAGAATGGTACCAGCGTTTTACTTATAGGGTTTTTGGCCATTGGCCCCCGTCAATCAAGCGTTTATAGCTATTAAATCAATAGCGTTTCCCATTCAGGAATAGCAGGATGCGCATCACGCCCAACGCGACCCGATCCAGAAACCGGTGCCGCCACGGCCGGTTGGCGTAAGCCGCCGGGTCCACGCGCACACCACCATGCGCCATGGCATGCTCCAGCCGCACGCGCAAGTCCTGCGCAAAAGCAACATCATCCACCACCACGTTGGCCTCGCGCGCCAGCAGCAAACTCAACGGATCCAGATTGGACGACCCCACCGTGGCCCAGTGGCTGTCGATCACGGCGACCTTGGCATGCAGAAAGCTGACCGCGTACTCGTGAATTTCCACGCCGGCCGCCAGCAGCGCACCGTACACCGGTCGGGTCGCGTGGTATTGCATGAAATATTCATAACGACCCTGCAGCAACAAACGCACCTTCACCCCGCGCTGCGCCGCATGAATCAGCCCCTGGCGCAATTTGCGCCCGGGAACAAAATAGGCATTGGCAATGATGATCTCGGTTTGTGCCTCGCCGATGGCTTTTCGATAGCTGCGTTCAATCCGGGAGCGGTTGCGCAGGTTGTCGCGCAGCAGCAGATCGGCGTTGGTATTGTGTTCTGGAGCGCCGGGGACCGGTGCCCCCGCATCCCTCCCAATATCAGCGTCAGAACGGGCCTGCAGTGCCAGCGTGACCGCTTCCTGTAGCGCCCGCCAGGCGACCGGAAAATCGCTCTGGCGCGCGTTACTGGCGGCCTGCAAACGCCACCAGAACTGCGCCGTGGCCTCATGCACCGCCTGCACCAGCGGGCCCGTCACCCGCACAGCAAAATCAAACCGGGGCGCCTCCAATACGCCATAGTTGGGATCATAAAAATCATCCAACACATTGATGCCGCCGCAAAATGCCACCGTGCCATCCACCACGCACAGTTTGCGGTGCAAACGCCGCCAACGGCTGGGAATGAGCGCGCCCAGCCGCCCCAGCGGTAAAAAAATGTGCCACTGGACGCCCGCTGTGTTGAAGCGGGTCGCCCAGTCAGCCGGAATGCGGGGAGTGCCGACACCATCGATCACCAGATACACCGCCACCCCGCGCTGCGCGGCCCGCTCCAGCGCCGCAGCCACCCCCTCACCTGCAGCCTCAACACTGAAGATGTAGGTCTCCATCCGCACTTCATGCGTGCTGACATCAATGGCGTCAATCAGTGCCCGGAAAAACTCATGCCCACCCTGCAACAGCTGGACCTGATGACCGGGTCGAAGTGGCGGCATGGGGACGCCCGTCAGTCCGGCAGGCCGAACTCGGCAATCAGTGGCAAATGGTCAGACATGCGCCACCAGATCCGGCCACGGGGCACATGCACCCCCAGCGGCGTCAGACCTCGGGCATACACATAGTCCAGTTGCACCAGTGGCAAGCGGGCCGGAAAAGTAGCTTGCCGGGCACCCTCAAACGCTCTTAAATTGGCCGCATCGAACGCACGTTGCACCAGCGCGCCCCAGTCATTGAAGTCGCCCGCCACGAGCAGCGGCGCCGCTGGTGGCACCTCGCGCTCAATGAAGCGCTGCAACTGCGCCACCTGGCGGGCACGGCTGGCCCGAATCAGCCCCAAGTGAACCACCACCACATGCACAGATTGCCCATGCACCATCACCTCCGAATGGAGCAGACCGCGTTGCTCAAACCGGTGATCAGAAATGTCTTCATGCTGGTGCGCCACCACCGGCCAGCGCGACAACATCGCATTACCATGCTCACCATGTCGGGTGAACGCATTGGTGCGGTACACCGCCTCATAGCCTTCCGGGGCCAGGAAATCCGCTTGTGGCAGCTCCGGCCAGCGCGTGAAATACTGCTCCTCGCGCCGGTGCAGCTTGCGCACCTCCTGCAGGCACACAATGTCCGCATCAAGCTGTTCGACCGCATGACCCAGGTTGTGGATTTCCAGCCTGCGCTGCGGCCCGACACCTTGCACGCCCTTGTGGATGTTGTAAGTGGCGACACGCACAATATTCATGCTGGCACCTTTGAATCAGCGAACCTTGGCAACATTGCAATGGCCTCCGCGTTGGACGGTGAGAAACAGGCCGCCGCCGCTTCCCGGTAGGGCAGCCACTGGTACGCCGTATGTTCGCGCGGGCTCAAACGCACGGCGGTCGCGGCCGGCACCAGCAAACCAAATAAATGCTCGGTATTGCGCGTGACGCCCGGCGCGTAACGGTGACGCCAGCCTGGATAAATGTCATAGACGTTGTCAAGCTGCCAGTCGCGCAAGCCAAGGGCCAGCGGCGTGCCGGGCCCGCAGTCAATGCCGGTTTCTTCCTGCACCTCGCGCACCGCGGTCTGCTGGAGGGGCTCATCCAGCGCGTCTTTGCTGCCGGTGACCGATTGCCAAAAATCTGTGGCGTCGGCGCGTTTGATCAGCAGCACATCCAGCGCCGGCGTGTAAATCACCACCAGGACGGATTGGGGAATCTTGTAGGTCATCGACATAAAAAAGGACGCTGAGTGAGCGCCCTTTCATTCTGCCTGAATCCCTCTGGTCCAGACATGATCAAACTGCTTTTGTCACCTCAGGCGCGCGCAGCCGGATGTGCAGTTCGCGCAATTGTTTCTCGTCCACCGGGCCGGGCGCCTGGGTGAGCAAGCATTGGGCCCGCTGGGTCTTCGGGAAGGCAATCACGTCGCGGATCGACTCGGCACCGGTCATCAGGGTGACGATGCGGTCCAGGCCAAAGGCCAGCCCACCATGCGGCGGCGCGCCATATTGCAGGGCGTCGAGCAGGAAGCCGAATTTGTCCTGTGCTTCTTCTGGCGTGATTTTCAGCGCATCAAATACTTTTTGCTGCACGTCCGCGCGGTGGATCCGCACCGAGCCGCCGCCCATCTCCCAGCCGTTGAGCACCATGTCGTAGCCCTGCGAAATGCACTTCTCGGGCGCCGTGACCATCCAGTCCTCATGGCCCTCTTTGGGCGCGGTAAACGGATGGTGCACCGCAGTGTAGCGCTGCGCTGCCTCGTCGAACTCGAACATCGGAAAATCAACCACCCACATCGGGCGCCAGGCCTTCTCGAACAGACCGTTCTTCTTGCCAAACTCGCTGTGCCCGACCTTGATGCGCAGCGCACCAATGGCATCGTTGACGATCTTTTCCTTGTCGGCACCGAAGAAAATCAAGTCGCCATCCTGGGCACCGGTGCGCGCCAACACCTCGGCCAGCGCCTTGTCATGGATGTTCTTGACGATCGGGCTTTGCAAACCATCGCGACCTTTGGCCAACTCGTTGACCTTGATGTAGGCCAGGCCCTTGGCGCCGTAGATCTTGACGAACTCGGTGTAGGCATCAATCTCGCCGCGGCTCAGGCCACCGGTTTCCCGTGCCCCACCCGGAATGCGCAGACCGACCACACGGCCGCCCTTCATGGTGGCGGCACCGGCGAACACCTTGAAGTCCACATCGGTCATGACGTCGGTCAGCTCTGCGAATTCAAGCTTGACGCGCAGATCGGGCTTGTCGGAACCATAGCGGTGCATGGCTTCGCTGTAGGCCATGACCGGGAATTCACCCAAGTCCACGTTCAGGGTGTTCTTGAACACCGTGGTGATCATGCCCTGGAACATGTCGCGGATTTCCTGCTCGCTCAGGAACGAGGTTTCAATATCGATCTGGGTGAATTCGGGCTGGCGGTCAGCACGCAGGTCTTCGTCGCGGAAGCACTTGGTAATCTGGTAGTAACGGTCATAGCCGGCCACCATCAACAGCTGCTTGAACAACTGGGGGCTTTGCGGCAGGGCAAAAAAGTGACCCTCGTGGACCCGGCTGGGCACCAGGTAATCGCGCGCGCCTTCCGGCGTGGATTTGCCCAGCATCGGCGTCTCGATGTCAATGAAGCCGTTGGCATCGAGGAACTTGCGCACTTCCATCGACACGCGGTAACGCAGCATCAGGTTGTTTTGCATGTAGGGACGGCGCAGATCCAGCACCCGGTGGGTCAGGCGGGTGGTCTCGCTCAAGTTCTCGTCGTCCAGCTGGAACGGCGGTGTGACCGACGGGTTGAGCACGGTCAACTCATGGCACAGCACCTCGATCTTGCCGCTTTTGAGGTTGTCGTTGGTGGTGCCTTCCGGGCGGGCCCGCACCAGGCCTTTGACCTGAATGCAGAACTCGTTGCGCAGGCCCTCGGCCGTCTTGAACATGTCGGCACGGTCCGGGTCGCACACCACCTGCACGTAACCTTCGCGATCCCGTATGTCAACAAAAATCACGCCGCCATGGTCGCGACGACGGTTCACCCAACCACACAGGGTCACGGTTTGACCCGACAGGGCCTCGGTCACAAGACCGCAATAGTGGGAGCGCATGGCCATAGACAGCTTTCAAAGCCCGCCAAAAAGGCGGCACAGGTTATCAATAAAATTATTTAGAAGCAACGGCGACCGCGGCAGAAGGCGCCACAGACCCCATCGAAATCACGTAGGTCAGCGCTTCGTCCACACTCATCTGCAACTCAATGACCTCGGCACGCGGCAGCATCAGAAAAAAGCCGCTGGTCGGGTTGGGGGTCGTGGGCACATAGACACTCACAAAATCCGAACCGAGATGGGTGGCAACCTCGCCGCCGGGTGCGCCGGTCTGGAAGGCGATGGTCCAGACGCCCGCACGCGGATACTGGACCAGCAGGGCGGTGCGAAAGGCGTTGCCATTGCTGGAAAAAAGTGTGTCTGACACTTTTTTCACGCTGTTGTAGATTGATTTGACAATCGGTATGTTGGTGAACAGCTTGTCCCACTGCTTGAGCAACCAGCTACCGGCCACATTCGAGACCAATGCCCCCGTCAGCAGTAAGACGGAAAAAACCAGAATCACGCCCAAACCGGGGATGTGACGCAGTTGCTCGATCAGGGCGCCGGTCGAACCCGGCGTCACGGCGGCAAGCCCGGTCAAAATACCGCCAAAAATGGCGTCGAGCAGCCCCACCAACCACAACAACACCCAGATGGTGAGGGTCAGCGGCAACCAGGCCAGCAGGCCGGTGAGCAGGTACTTCTTTATTGGCACAGGATTTCCAGAAATTGGTCAGCGACGCATCAATGACAGGCGCAAGAGCCGCCGCAACCGCCCGAGGCAGAAGGGGGTGACGAATCGGGTTTTGTAGCCGAACTCTCACTCGGCTTGGCGCTGTCTGCAGTAGTGGATGCCGCCTCAGAACTGGCGGAAGTGGCCGTGGAAGGAGCCGACGTGCCGCCCTTGAAGTCAGTGGCGTACCAACCGGAGCCTTTCAACTGAAAGCCGGCGGCGGTCAGCTGCTTCTTGAAGGCAGGCGCGCCGCAGGTCGGGCAGTCGGTCAGCGGGGCATCCGACATTTTTTGCAGCACGTCCTTGGCAAACCCACAGGACTCGCATTTATAAGCATAAATTGGCATGGCAATAGGACTCGGATTTCAAGTAGCAAAGCTTTTCATTATAAAGCGTCACACCTCAGCCTGCCCGGCTAGAAAACCTGGACGCGGACAATCAACTGCATTACCAGCAGACCCAGCACAAAGCCAACGCCGCCATACATGAACGCCTGCAACAGGCGGTTGGTCCGTTTTTGCTCCGCCAGCAGCTCCTCCAAGCCCCGACCGGGGTAGGCCTTGCTGTTTTGCAGAAAGTCAAACAACAGCCGCGGCAACTCGGGTAGCAGCTTGGCATAGCGGGGCGCCTCGTTGCGCAACTGGTCAAGGAGCTTTTTGGGGCCGACCTGATCGATCATCCACTTCTCAAGAAACGGCTTGGCCGTCGCCCACAGGTCCAGCTCCGGGTCGAGTTGCCGCCCCAGACCTTCGATATTCAGCAGTGTTTTCTGCAACAGCACCAACTGCGGCTGGATTTCGACATGAAAACGCCGGGAGGTCTGGAACAGCCGCATCAACACCAGCCCGAGCGAGATCTCCTTGAGCGGCCGGTCAAAGTAGGGCTCGCACACCGAGCGGATGGCAGACTCGAGCTCATCCACCCGGGTCGCAGCCGGCACCCAGCCGGACTCGATGTGCAACTCGGCCACCCGTTTGTAGTCGCGCCGGAAAAAGGCAGTGAAATTCTGCGCCAAATACTCTTTATCGGACGCGGTCAGGGTACCGACGATGCCGAAATCCAGCGAGATATAGCGGCCAAACGTAGCCGGCGCCACGCTGACCTGAATGTTGCCCGGGTGCATGTCGGCGTGAAAAAAACCATCGCGAAACACCTGGGTGAAGAAAATGGTGACACCGTCCCGGGCCAGCTTGGGGATATCGACCCCGGCTGCGCGCAAACGCTCCACCTGGCTGATGGGAATGCCGTTCATGCGCTCCATCACGATGACTTCAGTGGCGCAATAGTCCCAGAACATCTCGGGGATCAGCACCAGATCCAGCCCTTCCATGTTGCGACGCAGTTGCGCGGCACTGGACGCCTCCCGCACCAGGTCAAGCTCGTCATGCAGGTACTTGTCGAATTCAGCCACCACTTCGCGCGGTTTCAGGCGCTTGCCGTCGTTAGACAGGCCCTCCACCCAGCCCGCCATCATGCGCATCAGGCTCAGGTCTTTTTCGATCGCCGACAGCATGCCGGGGCGCAACACCTTGACGGCCACGTCACGGGCCTGGCCAGTCCGGTCCTTGAGCACAGCAAAATGCACCTGCGCAATCGAGGCGCTGGCGATCGGCTCCCGCTCAAACGAGACAAAAATATCGTCCACCTTTTTTTGGAACGCACGCTCAATAGTGGCGATGGCGACGTCGCTGCCGAATGGCGGCACCCGATCCTGCAGGCGGGCCAACTCATCGGCAATATCCACCGGCAGCAAGTCGCGCCGGGTGGACAGCACCTGCCCGAACTTGACGAAGATGGGGCCCAGACGCTCCAGCGCCTCGCGGATACGCTGACCACGCGGTGCGTCCAGCTTGCGCCCGATCGACACGACGCGGGCGATGACGCGCAGCCAAGGTTTCTGAAAGCTCGTCAGGAACAGTTCATCCAGACCGTAACGCAACAACACCCAGACAATGAACACACCCCGAAACAGGCGGGTCATGTCGGCGCCTTGTCCGGCCGGGTCACCACGCCAGTCACCAGGAACTGGCGCAGGGCGGTCGCCATGCCGCGGGCCGCTTGCCCCAATGCATGGGCTGGCGCATCACCGATCACACGCGACAGGTCTTCTTCCAGATCCCAGCGCACATGGTCCACCAGCCAGTTCACCTCAGCGGCCAGTTGCACGTCGCCCTCAATGCGTACAGCGGGCTTGTCACCACGCAACGCCCCTTGGGCCAGTGCCAAGGGCGAGGCTTCGGTGACTGCCAGCACCAGGTCGGGCTTCGCCTGCGCTGGCGCCAGATCGAGCAGGCCGGCCGGGGTTGCGATCAACTGCAACGCAAAGGAGCGCCATTGCAGATGGACGACACGCCCTTTTTGCCGTGCGAGGCGACTGCTTGCTTCTTTTTCCTGAATCAGGATGTGGTTCAACAGCAGGACGATGCGGCGTTGCGCCTCATCCACGGCCCAGGCCGGCGGCTGAAAATTGGGGAGCGGAAGACTCTGAAGGAGACCCTCCAGAAATGAGAAAGGGGACTGTGTTGCCATAGTCCCCGATTATTCCTTGTTTATTCCCTGAATTTCCCCGTGCCTTCGGGGAAACCTGAGCATCAGCCTATTGCAAGGCCTGCACCCCGGCCACCAGCCAGCCACCGTTGCCACTTTTGGGCTTGGTCATGTTCCACACTTCACGGAACGGGCTCGGGCCAGCAGACGGCTCTTCCCGGATCATGCCGGAAAACTCGACACTGGCCATGTAATCGGCGCCGGTATCTTCAATGCCGAGCAGTTGGGCTTCGATCATGACGACATCGGTGAGGTTGACCGGCCCACCGGTATGGACTTCGCGCTCGGCGAGCTGCGCCTGGATTTCCTTGAGCATGGTGTCCGTCATCATGACGCGCAAGGCGTTGACATCCGACTTGTCCCACGCTGCTTGCAGCGACACGAAATTCGCTTTGGCCGAGCGGAGAAAACCCTCGGTATCAAAATCAGCCGGAACTCCCCAGCTTTGTGAGCCGCCCAAGCCGGCGCCAATCATCGAGCCCGACCCTGCTGGTGCCGCTTTCAGGCTGTCAAACGCCATGCTGCCGCGTTCCCATGGGCGTGCGGAGGCGTCGTTACCGACGTTTTCCGGCCGATAGCTGGCAGGGGTCTGGACCGTGCCGGCCGGCGAGGCGCCTTGAAAGGCAAACGGCGAGTGACCCGCATTCTGCGCTTGCGCCGCCTTGCGCGAACGCATGAACCAGCCCACCGCCAGCATGATCACCAATGCCAGCAGGGCAAACATCATGAATTGACCCGCAGCCGCGCCCAATCCCAGCGAGCTTGCCAGCCAAGCCAAGCCCAGACCGGCAGCGAGACCACCCAGCATGGCACCCCAAGGCTTCTTGGGCGCGGCCGCCGCCGGTGTTGCCGGTGCAGGCGCTTTCGCAGCGCCTGGCGCCGGCGCCGCCTGGCGCTGCGTCACATTGCTGGATTGCTGACCAATCGACTTTCCACCGCCCATGCGTTTGGCCGCCTCGGCATTAAAGCCGGCCAGCACCAAAAATACCGCCAATAGCAAAGACCAAAATTTCATGATGTCTCCAAAAGATTCTTTATTAAATTGGGATTTTTTCCAAAATCACAAGCTTCAGCACTTGATTCCAACATGCAAGGCTACCAGCCCGCCGGTGAGGTTGTGGTAATCCACATGGCCAAAGCCATTATTCTTCATGAGGGTTTTCAGCTCGTCCTGCCCCGGATGCAGGCGAATGGACTCGGCCAGGTAGCGGTAGCTGGCATCGTCGCCGGCGACCAGCTTGCCCAGCTTGGGTAACACCTTGAACGAATACCAGTCATAAATTTTTTCCAGTGGCGGCGCCACTTTGGAAAACTCCAGCACCAGTAACTTGCCACCCGGCTTGAGGACCCGGCTCATCTCGGCCAGCGCCACGTCCTTGTGCGTCATGTTGCGCAGGCCAAAGGCCACACTGAGCACATCGAAATGATTACTGGGAAACGGTAGCTTTTCAGCGTCGCACACCAGCGTCGGCAGTGCTACCCCGGCATCGAGCAAGCGGTCACGCCCGGTACGCAACATGGCTTCGTTGATGTCGGTGTGCACCACCTGCCCGCTTTTCCCGACTTTTTTGGAAAAGGCCAGCGCCAGGTCGCCGGTACCACCGGCAATGTCGAGCACCTGATAGCCTTCACGGACATCCGCCACCAGCACGGTGAACGCCTTCCAGGCCCGGTGCAGCCCCATCGACATCAGGTCGTTCATCAAATCGTATTTGGGCGCGACCGAATCAAACACGCCCCGCACGTGCTTTGCTTTTTCGGTTTCCTCAACCGATTGATAACCAAAATGTGTTGTCGTCATGATTGCCATCCTAGCCGCGAAATACCCAAGCGAAATTGACAAACCCACGTAGCCGTGGGAATTTTGTCGTGATTATGATGAAAATCGGGGTCTAGCCCGCGTGGTTATTGCGCAACTCGCTATTAATTAAATAGCAACTGTCCACTCAGTGACTGGCACAGCCGTGTCCGGCTTTCTCGGCCATGGGCGCATCACGCGCGACCCCGGCAGCGGCCAGGCGGGCGGTGTAGTCGGCCCACAGCTGGTCCTGCTGAGAACCGAGAAAATAGAGATAGTCCCACGAGAAAATACCGCTCTCATGCCCGTCCGAGAACGCGGGCTGCACCGCATAGTTGCCAACCGGCTCCAGGGTGGTCAAGCCCACCTCGCGCTTGCCGGTCTGCAAGACCTCCTGCCCCGGGCCATGGCCCTGCACTTCGGCCGACGGTGAATAGATGCGCATCAGCTCGAACGGAATGCGAAACTCGGCGCCGTCCGAAAAACTGATCTCCAGCAATTTGGACTGGCTGTGCACCGTAATCGCCTGCGGCGTGGGAGCGCCTGATTGCAAACCTGCCATATCGACCACCTTTGTTGGATAACGTGTTAAAGAACGGAAAGTATCACAAGGCCGGACACAACACCGACAGTGCGGAATTAATCGCCCGGTCCACCACCCTAAGTCGGGCCTGAATTGCCGCCAGTGCGGCCGGATTGAGCGGGCGTTGCGCCTGGCACCACACCGGTGCCGGAAAATGACTGTCCCAGTCAAAGCGGGCAATCACATGCCAGTGCAGATGCGGCACCACGTTGCCCAGGGCCGCCAGGTTGATCTTGGTCGGCTGCAGCTCCGCGCGCAAGGCCTGCTCCACCACCAGCACCGCCGCCATGCACAAGCTGCGATCCTCGGAACCCAGGTCCGAAAACTCGGCCACATGCTCGGTCCACACCACCCGGTAGAAGGCCGGAAAACCCGCCTCCTCGGCCCGGATGACACGGAATCGGTCGCCTTGAAACACCAGCGCCCCGCCCAAGGCGGCGCACAAGGGGCAAGCCGAGGTCGTCATGCCTTAGACCAGCACGCGTTCAATGCCGCCATGGTTGGCCCGTCTGACGTAATCCGGCATCCACTGGTCGCCCAGAATCTGGTTCGCCATCTCGACCACGATGTAGTCCGCCTCCAGCAGGCCGTTTTGCAGATCGTCGCCGAAACGGGTCAAACCCTGCAGGCAGGACGGGCAGGAAGTCAAAATCTTGATGTTGTCCTTGGGCGCCAGCGCAGCCTGGTCGCGCAGCTGGGTTTCGCCCTTGCGAATCTCTTCTTCCTTGCGAAAGCGGATTTGCGTGGAGATGTCCGGCCGGTTCAGCGCCAGCGTGCCGGACTCACCGCAGCAGCGCTCGGACTGGACCACGTTCTCCCCCAGCAGGGCCTTGACGGTCTTGAGCGGCTCCTGCAACTTCATCGGGCTGTGGCAGGGGTCATGGAACAGGAACGCGCCTGCATCCTTCAAGGTGATGCCTTTTTCCAGCAGGTACTCGTGAATATCGATGATGCGGCTGCCGGGGAAAATCTTGTCAAACTCGTAACCGGCCAACTGGTCATAGCAGGTGCCGCAGCTCACCACCACCGTCTTGATGTCCAGGTAGTTCAG
>DAITMI010000032.1:0-27610 GCA_036835225.1 Rhodoferax sp.
CAACCTGCAGCGTATGCGTGAACTGGCGGTGCAGGCCTCCAACGGCACCAATACCTCTACAGACGTTGCATCGCTGGAGGCTGAGTTCAAGTTGTTGTCAGCGGAAAACACCCGGGTCGCGGCTGCCACCACATTCAACGGTCAATCAGTCATTGCTGCCACCACCTTCACATTCCAGGTCGGGGCCAATAGCACGGCGGCGAATGACCAGATCGGAGTAACTGCCACCTCTTTCGCTGGTACATCCACAACCTTGGGTACCACCACCACCACGGCATTTGCCGAGATTTCGAAACTGGACGCTGATATCAGCACGGTCACCACATCGCGGGCCACTTGGGGCGCTACGCAAAACCGCTTTGATTCAGTCATTACCAACCTGCGGGTCAGCGCTGAGAACTCGGCGGCAGCGCGGGGGCGGATTGTGGATGCAGACTATGCGATGGAAACCGCCAGTCTGTCACGCGCCCAGGTATTGCAGCAAGCCGGGACAGCCATGGTCGCGCAGGCCAATCAGGCTCCCCAAAGCGTGCTTGCACTGTTGAGGTAGGGCTGGGGTAAATGGGATATCGATCAGGGGTAAAGATCGATAATCTCTCTGGCGACGACGGGCAAAAAGCCTGCGTCGCCATTTTGTGTTTTTACGGTGAGTCGGTTTGGACTAACTGATTAGAGGGGTAAATCATGGCAATCTCAGCAGCAGGCGTTGGTAGTGGTCTGGATGTCCAGGGCATCGTGTCACAACTGGTTGCCATTGAAAAGCAGCCCTTGAAGCAGCTCCAGACCAAGGCATCTACCTTTCAGACGCAGCTAAGCTTGTACGGCAAGATCAAATCCCAGGCTTCCGCGCTGGGAGATGCTGCGACCTTGCTGGCGGGCGCCAGCGGCTGGAACGGCCAAAAGGCAAATTCCTCCAATGCCACGGCTGTGGGGGTGACTGCGGGCACAACTGCATCCGCTACGGCATTTTCAGTCGATGTTCAACAGCTTGCGCGCGCGCAGTCATCTGCTTCTGTGGGCGTTGCGTCAGGTGCTGCGGTGGGGGCCGTGGGCGACTTGAAGATTGAACTTGGGAGTTGGTCCGCTGATGCTATTCCAGTGTTTACTCCGGGGAGCAGTGTCCCGGTCACGATCGGTGTCGCCGACACGGTTAGTGACATTGCCAGCAAGATCAATTCAGCCAATGCCGGGGTCGTGGCGACAGTGCTGCGCGACGGCACGAATGAGCGCCTGGTCATTAAATCTACAAACACTGGAACAGCTGCCGCGTTTCGCCTCAACACGCCTGCAGAACCGGGACTTGCCGGGTTAGGACTCACGAACCCCTCGGACGGTGCGAATTTCGTGGGCCAGACAGCCATGGATGCGAAGGTGAAAATCAATGGCGTTGCGGTGGCGTCGGCCACCAATAAAATGGTCGATGTAGTTCCTGGCATCACGCTACAGCTCAATCAGGTCACCACGGCGCCGGCGGAGATTACGGTTGAGAACGATCTGGATTTGGTTCAAAAGAATATTCAAGGCTTTGTGGATGCCTACAACGCACTGAACCAGACCTTGGCAGATGCGACCAAATACACGCCAGGGACAAAAACAGGGGGGCCTTTGCAGGGTGATGCGACGACATTGGGGCTGCAAAATGCCCTCAGATCCATGTTGGGATCGACGAGTGTGGGTTCAACCTTTTCCTATCTTTCGGACGTGGGGATAGAGCGACAAACTGATGGCTCCTTGAAAATCAACACAACCAAACTCACGAGTGCCCAGCAGGACTTACCTAATTTGAAAAATTTGTTTGCGACCGACAACAGCAATCCATTGACCAATGGCTTCGGACTGAAGGTGCGGGACTTCTCGCGTGGCCTGGTTTCTTTTGATGGTTTGGTGAGCAGCAAGTCAACGGCTTTACAGGGGTCAATCACTAGAAATTCAAAGGATCAGGACAGGGTCAACGAGCGGGCGACACGGGTCGAGGCGCAACTCTACAAGCAGTACTCGGCACTTGATGCCCAAATGGCTCAACTCAATGGACTTAGCTCCTATGTGACGGCGCAGCTTGCCCAGTGGAATAAATCTTCTAGCTAAAAGCTTGATTTATTTGACTGTTTGCCGATATATAAAACATCAGGCATACAAGGAGTCAGTCAAATGTTTACCCCCGTTAGCATGCGGTCAGCAAATACTTATAAAACCGTTGGGCTGGAAACCTCGGTCTCGGGGGCTAGTCCGCACCAGTTGGTGAGCTTGCTGTTTGACGCGTTGCAACAGTCTCTGGCAACGGCAAAGGGTGCGATTCTTAGCGGTGATTTTTCCTCCAAAGGTCGCTCGATCGGTCGGGCCGTTCGAATTCTGGAGGAGGGCCTCAAGGCCGGTCTGGACGCTGAGCGCGGTGGTGATTTGGCGGCCAATTTGCGCAGTCTGTATGACTACTGCATTTTCAAAACGACAGAAGCCAACCTGCGCAATGATGTCGCGATGATTGACGAGGTGATTCGGTTGATCCACCCGATATCAGACGGCTGGAACCAGATCAGAGGCGAAGTCGGCGTGCGGTCCTATCAGGCTTGAGGAGTACGGAAATGTCCCAAATGCTGATTGACTACTACAAAGCCATCGAAGACAGCAGCCGCAAGATGCTGGATGCCGCCAAGGAAGAAGACTGGGACCAGGTTGTTCGCTTCGAAGGTGCCTGCGCGGTGCTGATCGAGCAGTTGCGTGCCAGAGCCGGCAGCGAAGAGCTGCAACCGGCGCAGCGCACAGAAAAGACCCGCATCATGCAGCGCATTTTGCAAAACGATGCCCAGATCCGCTACCTGGCCGAGCCGTGGCTGGCCCACTGCGAGCAGAAGTTCGAAGGCTCGCAACAGTTCCTGCATTGAGTTGCTATCTATTAAGTAGCTGCTCAGGCAATAGGCACGGGGGCTAGAGGCCAATTTGGCTCATAATTTTCCTGAAATTCCGGCCGGGCCGGTAATCACACCTGCATGTTCATGATGTCGGTGTAGGCCTGTACCATGCGGTTGCGCACATGCAGCGTGGCCTGAAAGCCGATTTGCGCTTTCTGAATCGCCACCATGGTTTCTTCCAGACTGACTTTGGGGTTTTCCATCTGCACTTCGCGCTGCAGTCGGGTGGCGTCGTTTTGCGCCGCGCTCACCGAGCTGAGGGCACTCTTCAGCGCGCCAGAAAATCCGCCGTCGGCGCCGCCGGTCACCGCGCTCGACGAGAGTCGCGGAGCCAGCGTGGGGCGCACCGTCGTGGGCAGGGTGGTGGGGGTAAGTCGGAGTTCCATATGGCAGTCTTCCCTGAAAAAGTTCGGGCTGACTGATGCTAAAGCCGAGGGTTGCCAAACATTAATTTGAAGTAAGGGGTAAAAACCGGGCTTATCGCGCTCATGTTTTCGGGGGTAGCCCGAATAATCGTCGGCATTGGTGGTGCGAAACCGTGCCACGCCGTACCGGAAACCACGATGCCCGCCGCTCCCGCCATTCCCATCAACCCGTCACTGTCCCAGCGCTTTGCTGGTCTGGACCAGGCCCAAAGACTGCGCATCGGTCTGGGCATTGCCCTGTTCGTGGCCATTGGCGTCATCGGGCTCATGATGGGGCGCCAGGCCGAGTGGCGCGTGCTGTATGCCAACCTGGCTGACAAGGATGGCGGCGCCATCGTGGCCCAGTTGACGACCATGAACATCCCCTATAAGCACGCCGATGGCGGCGGTGCCATTTTGGTGCCGGCCGACAAGGTGTATGACACCCGCTTGCGGCTGGCGTCGCAAGGCTTGCCCAAGGGCTCGGTCGCTGGTTTTGAGACCATGGATGCCAACCGCTTCGGCATGACGCAGTTTCAGGAGCGGCTGGCGTTTCAGCGCGGGCTGGAAGGCGAATTGACCCGCTCTATTCAGGCCTTGTCTTCGGTACAGAGTGCGCGCGTGCATTTGGCCTTGCCGAACCAAAACGGGTTTTTCCGTGAGCAACAAAAACCTACTGCGTCTGTCGTGATCGGTTTGAATGCGGGACGCACGCTTGATCGGGCCCAGTTGGCGGGCATCATTCATTTGGTGTCATCCAGCGTGCCGGAAATGAACCCGGCGGCCGTGAGTGTGCTGGATGACACCGGCAAGCTGTTATCGACTCCGCCCGAGGGCGCCAATGGCGCGGGTGGTGGTGGCGACGCACAACAGCTGCAGTACGTGCAGCAGCTGGAGCAGCTCTACAGTCGCCGTATTCTGGACATCTTGGAGCCGGTGGTGGGGCGGGACAATGTCAAAGCCCAGGTCACCGCCGAGCTGGATTTTTCGCAGACCGAATCCACGTCGGAGTCGCACAAGCCGAACCAGGCAGCGGACTCCACGGTGATCCGCAGCCAGCAGGTCTCGGAGAGCAGCAACGGCGCCGCCAGCGGGCCGCCGTCTGGCGTGCCGGGTGCCACCACCAACCAGCCGCCCGGGCCATCCTCGGCACCCATCAATGGTGCGCCCCAGGCCTTGACGGCGGCGGGTGGCGCGGCCGCCGGCGGGCCTTCCAAGCGGGAATCGATCATCAACTATGAGGTGGACAAGACGGTGCGGGTGGTGCGCGGCAGTACCGGCATGGTCAAGCGCATCAGTGCCGCGGTGGTGGTCAATCACCAGACCATCACCGACAGCAAAGGCAAAACCAGCACGACGCCGTTGAGCGATCAGCAAATCGAGAAGATGACGGCCTTGGTGCGTGAGACAATTGGCTTCAATAAAGACCGGGGTGACTCTGTGAACCTCATGAATGCACCATTTGCCATGGAAAAAGTGGTTCTCGCCGATATACCGGTGTGGAAGCAGCCTGAGTTTCAGGACTTGGCGCGCAGTTTTGCCTGGCCCGTGGGCACCCTGTTGTTCGGCGCACTGGTGCTGCTGGGTTTCATCAAGCCGGCTTTAAAGGTGTTGGCCCAATCGCCGGCCAAAATTTCAATGTCATCGCATCAGCTGGATGCGCTTGAGTCAGATGAGCCGGAGCGGCCGATGTTGATGGCCCCCGCCCTAGGTCACGAACTCGCAGGTCCCACTGCAGGTGAACTGGCCATTGAGGACGCGCGCAAATTAACGCGCGACAACCCGGCGGCGGTGGCCAATATTGTCAAGTCCTGGATGAGTGGTGAGGCGCCGGCCTGATCGGTGATCAGTCGAGAAAAAAATGATGAGTCAAACTGACGGTCTGCAAGACGCTGCCATTCTGATGATGTCCCTCGGAGAGGAGGAGGCGTCCGAGGTGTTCAAGCATCTGTCACCCAAGGAAGTGCAAAAACTGGGCGAGGCGATTGCCAAAACCAAGGTCATCACGCGGGAGCGTGTGGAAGAAGTGATCGACCGATTTACCGGTGTTGCCGCCGCTCATAGCTTACTGGTGTCGGATTCGGGTGACTATGTTCGTTCCGTGCTGAGGCGGGCGCTGGGGGATGATAAAGCGGCGCTGTTGCTGGATCGAATTTTGCAGGGCGGCGATGTCTCGGGCATCGAGAGTCTGAAGTGGATGGATCCAGGTTCCGTCGCTGAACTGTTGCGCAATGAACACCCGCAAATTGTGGCCGCCATCCTGGTCCATCTGGATTTTGACCAGGCCGCCGATGTGCTGAAATTTTTTGTCGAGCGTCAGCGCAATGAGGTGATGCTGCGCGTGGCGACCATGGAGGGCATTCAGCCGGTGGCATTGAAGGATTTGAACGAGGTTCTCTTCAAGGTGCTGGCCGGCGGCGACAAGATGCGCAAGACTTCTCTGGGTGGGGTCAAGGCGGCGGCAGAAATGATCAATCTGATGGGCACCGCCATTGAGGGGACGGTGATTGAATCGATCCGCAATCACGACCCGGACCTGGCCCAGAAGATCATGGACAAGATGTTTGTTTTTGACGACGTGATGAAGCTGGACGACAAGGCAATCCAGATGGTGCTGAAAGAAGTGGCCTCGGATGCGCTGATCGTGGCGCTCAAGGGGGCACAGCCCGAGCTCAAGGAAAAATTTCTGGCCAATATGTCGTCGCGTGCCGCCGAGACACTGCGCGAAGACCTGGAGTCGCGTGGGCCGATGCGCCTGTCCGAGGTGGAAGCGCAGCAGAAGGAGATCTTGAAGACGGTGCGCCGGCTGGCTGATGAGGGGACCATCGTGATTGGCGGTGGCGGTGACGATGCGATGGTTTAAGCATGCGTGACTACACCCGTTTTATCCCCGGCGAGGAGATTGGTACTGTTGAGCAGTGGGATTTCGGCGCGGTTGATACGGCCTCCGTGTTGCAGGCCGCGCAGGTCAAGGTGCGCGAGGAAGCGTCTGACCAGGTGAAGCATGATGCGCTCAAGCAGGAGGGCTACGCCGAAGGGTTTGTCCAGGGGCAGGCGCAAGCCACTTTGGAGGCGCAACGACAGATTTCCGACTTCATCGCCAATCAGGGCCAGGAGGCGGCGCACAACTTCACCCAACTTTTCGCCGCTGCGCACGCGCAGTTGGCCGACGCTGAGCAAGTGATGGCGGGCGGCGTGCTGGAGTTGGCCTGCGAACTGGCGCGCCAGGTGTTGCGCCATGAGTTGTCCGTGAATGCGAATGTTTTGCAGCCCGTTATTCGCGAGGCCTTGGGGCTGTTGGCGACGGAGAACAAGAGTGCGTTGGTCCGGCTGAATCCGTTGGACCTGGCGGTGCTGGAGGACGTGACCCGCGCCGAGTTTCCCAATTTGACGTTGACGCTGCTCGCTGATGCGACGGTGACCCGGGGTGGCTGTCTGGTCGAGTCCGCGGGCACCGTGGTGGATGCAACCATGGAAAAAAGGTGGACGCGGGCGGTCGCCAATCTGGGCCTGAATTCGCCTTGGGAGGCGCCCGTTGTCGAACAGTGACGCATCAGCCAAGTGGCCGCTTTTTCTGGAGGATGCGCGCAAACGCGTCCATGGCGGCTGCACGCTGGAGGTGCGCGGCACACTGACGCGCTTGACCGGTCTGGTGCTGGAAGCGGTGGGCATTCGCGTGCCGGTGGGCTCGCAATGCCTGATCTCGATGAAATCGCAGGCCCCGGTGTTGGCAGAGGTGGTCGGGTTCTCCAACGACCGCGCCTTTCTGATGCCGGCCGGTGATGTGCATGGTTTGTCAAGCGGTGCCAGCGTGGTGCCGGCGGCTGCCTATGTGGCCGTGCCGCGCTTGGGCGAACGCCGCCAAACCGAACGGGCTTCGGGCTACGGCATGTTGCGGCTGCCCTTGGGGGATGGCTTGCTGGGCCGGGTGGTGGATGCCCAGGGTGCACCGATGGATCGCATGGGACCGATTGCGGATGTGACTTCCCAGCCGCTCGACCGCAAACAGATCAATGCCATGGACCGGGCCCCGGTGCGGGAAATGCTGGACACCGGCGTGCGCGCCATCAACGCGCTGCTGACGATTGGCCGAGGTCAGCGGATTGGTTTGTTTGCCGGCTCGGGCGTGGGCAAGAGCGTATTGCTGGGCATGATGGCCCGCTACACACAGGCCGACGTGATCGTGGTAGGCCTGATTGGTGAGCGCGGGCGCGAGGTCAAGGAGTTCATTGAAGACATCCTGGGCGAAGAAGGCCGGGCCAGGGCGGTGGTTGTGGCCGCGCCGGCAGACGCACCACCCTTGCTTCGCATGCAAGGCGCCTCCTATGCCACGGCCATCGCTGAAAGTTTCAGGGACAAGGGCAAACATGTGCTGTTGCTGATGGATTCGCTCACGCGCTATGCCATGGCGCAGCGGGAAATTGCCCTGGCCATCGGCGAGCCACCGGCGACCAAAGGTTACCCGCCGTCCTGTTTTGCCAAAATGCCGCAACTGGTGGAGCGCAGTGGCAATGGTCTGCATGGCGTGGGTTCGATCACCGCTTTTTATACGGTGTTGTCGGAGGGCGATGACCAGCAGGACCCGATCGCCGATGCCGCCCGGGCCATTTTGGATGGACATATTGTGTTGTCGCGTTCGCTGGCGGAGTCGGGTCATTTCCCGGCCATTGATATCGAGCAGTCAGCGTCGCGGGTCATGCACAACGTGGTGTCGCGGGAGCATTTTGAGATGGCGCGGCGTTTTCGGGCGATCAATTCCCGTTATGAAAAGGGCCGCGACCTGGTGCAGATCGGGGCTTATGTGGGTGGGTCGGACCCGGCTTTGGATGAGGCCATTCGATTGCATGACGCCATGGCCCAGTTTCTGCAGCAGGATATGTTTGAGTCAGCGACTTTGGAGACTAGCGTCGGTGAGATGATGGCAACGATTGACCGCGCCAGGGCCATCCTATGAGCGCCGTCAAAAGCTTTCTGCTGGCCATCGATATGGCGACGCGCAAGCGCGACCAGGCCAGCCAGGGCTTGATGCGTGTGCAGGGTGCCTATTTGTTTGCACAGGACCAGATGGTTCAGTTGGAAACTTACGCCGCCGAGACTGCGTCGAGATGGACCGCGGCGGCACAGATTAGCACCTCACCCGAGTTGATGCGTCATCATTACCAGTTCATGGATCGTTTGCACCATGCCATCGGCTTGCAGAAAGGCGTTCTTGAAAACGAGACGCGAAAAGTGGACACGGCAAAACGCCTGCTCCTGGAGGCTGAGTTCCGGCTGGTCAGCTTGAAGCAGGTCTTGAAAAAAAAGCAGCTTGATCTGGCCGTCCTTCAAGCGCGTCGCGAACAAAAGCAGATGGATGAGTTTGCGGCCTTGCGTGGCAGTCAGTTGACGGTTGGGTATTCAATGGAGAGCGATCATGAGCGTTGAGCGAAGCAACAATGCTGTCAGCCCCAAAGCGGTGGCTGGTGCAGCAGGTCACAGTGGCAAAGGCAAAGCCACCTCCGGGGAGGAGGCGGATGCCCTCGCCGTGGGTGGGTTTTTGGCACTTTTGAATTCACTGGAGCTGGAGGTCGAGGTGGGTGTCGCAGGTGCCGGGACGGGTGAGCAGATCGGCGCAGCCGACGCTCGCCTATCGGCCGAAGAGACGCCGCACATCGCAATACCACCAACGGCTGAGCCGTTAATTCTGGTGTCTCCGAATTTGCCGACGGATCTAAGCATGCTGTTGGCACAGGCGGGCCAAATTGCGGGTGATAAATTGAACACCGCCAGCGATGAGCAGTCGACGGAAATGAAGGGGCGTATTCGGTTGACAGCGCCGGCCATGCCGGCTGTGAAGCCGGAGATGGCGGTTGCTGCATCCACCCCGCTTGGGGCGGAACGGTCTGGCGACTTTACGCAGCATGTCGATGCCTTGCTGGAGCACGCGGCGCAAGCCTTGCCAATCGGAAACATAAAAGCACGGCGCGCTGAGCTTCAGTCTGGAGCCGCCGCTAGTCTTGCGGAGTCGCGGGCACTCAAGCTGTCTTCTCTCGTGGATGTCTCGGGCAGGGAGTCCTCGTTTTCGGGGGCAATGGTGAGCAGCGGTATCGGTGACAGCTTTGCTCGTCAAGTTGACCAGGCAGTTGTCAGGCCTTTGGCGCTGCTTGCCGGCTACGGCATGGAGGGCTCCTGGGGGCACAATGCTTTCCAGGCGGGAAGTCGGGTCGATGCTGCGCCAGTGATGGCTGATCCGTCGCTGCAGTCGATGGTGGCAGACACGGTGAGTTACTGGGTGACGCAGGGGGTTCAAAATGCAGAGTTGAAGCTGGATGGCTTCGGCGGTCAGTCTGTGGCGGTGAGTATTTCGCTCAAGGGAGATGAGGCGCACATTGGCTTTCGGACCGATCAGCCTGAAATTCGTCAGATGCTGGAAGGCGCTGTTGCACACCTGAAGGATCTTCTGACCAGTGAAGGCTTGGTGCTGTCGGGGGTTTCTGTGGGAACATCAGGCCAGGATGGCAAGGGCGCCCAAGAGCAGCGCCATCGCCCGGACGCGCGTCAGGTGATCATGACAACGACGCAAGCGGTGGCGACGCAAAGTCGTCCACAAGCCAATCCATCAGTTGGGCGAGCGGTGGATCTTTTTGTGTAAATACGAATATCGGAGATTGACTGGAAAGCCATGCTTTTCCATGGTTAATTCAGCAGTTGCGGCAGTGAATGTACTAAATAATGAATGTGCTAAATAATGTATTCAAGGAAATCTAGTGGCTACCAAATCTGAGGGTGCTGAGTCGGCCAAAGCCCCGGGCAAAAGCAAAAAAATGCTGATCATCATCCTCGGCGTCGTGCTCGTCTTGGCTTTGGCGGGGGGTGGGGCTTTCTTCTATATCAGCAAGCAGCGTGCGGCCGCCGAAGACGACGGCGGCGAAGCGGCGCCGGCCAAGACTGCTCACGCAGCACCCAAGACGCCTCCCGCCTATTTGCCTTTGGACAACATGGTGGTAAACCTGGCTGACCCGGGTGGTGAAAAGGTGGCGCAGGTTGGCATCACGCTGGAAGTGACGGATGCGCATGCTTCTGATTCAGTCAAAGCCTTTTTGCCGGCTATTCGCAGTGGCATTCTGATGTTGATTTCACAACGAACGGCAGAAGAACTTCTCTCGCAAGAGGGCAAGCAAAAGCTTGCCAAAGACATTTTGCTTGAAGCGTCGATCCCCTTCGGGGGTGGAAAAGAAGAACATGAAGATGAAGCTGCGGTCATCAAGAAAAAGAAATCCGGCAAGGGCGCGGCTCATGCCGCGTACCCGGTGGTGGGGGTGCTGTTTTCCAGCTTTATCGTTCAGTAGTGGTGTTGCAGGTGCATTTTTATGAGTGAATCTTTTCTTTCCCAGGAAGAAGTCGATGCCCTGCTGGAGGGGGTAACGGGCGAAAGTCAAAAGCTTGCCGAGGAAGTGCACGAACATGGTGAGGTTCGCTCCTACAACATATCGAGCCAGGAGCGGATTGTTCGCGGGCGTATGCCGACGATGGAAATCGTTAACGAACGATTTGCCCGCAACCTGAGGGTGGGACTTTTCAACTTCATCCGCCGAAGTCCCGAAATTTCGGTGGGTCCGGTGACGGTTCAGCGCTATAGCGCTTTTTTGCGTGAATTGGCGGTACCCACCAATTTCAATATTGTGGCCATCCGGCCATTGCGCGGGAGCGGCTTGATTGTGTGCGAACCCGCGCTTGTTTTTGGTGTTATCGATACGCTGTACGGCGGCATCGGCAAGTTTCAGGCCCGGATCGAAGGCCGTGATTTCTCGGCGACTGAGCAGCGTGTCATTAACCGTCTGGTGGATGTGATCACGGCAGAATACAAGAAGGCCTGGACGGGGATCTATCCGCTCGAACTGGAATATCAGCGCTCGGAAATGCAGCCCCAGTTTGCCAATATTGCGACACCGAGTGAGATTGTCATTTCGACCTCGTTTGAGCTTGAAATCGGGGAGATTACGGGGGCAATCCATTTTTGTATGCCGTATGCGACGCTCGAGCCCATTCGCGACGTGCTGTATTCATCCACGCAGGGCGACTCCATTGAGGTGGATCGACGCTGGGTCAATGTGTTGACGCAGGAAATTCAGGCGGCGGAAATTACGCTGGTCGCTGAACTGGCCCGTGCCGACGCAACTATTGAGCAGTTGCTGGCGATGAAACCGGGGGATTTTATTGAACTCGATCGGCAGCCACGAATTCAGGTTACGGTGGACGGGGTCCCTGTGTTTGAATGCCAGTATGGGACACATAACGCAAAATATGCGATTCGAATTGACAAAAGTTTGAGGGGCAATGACCTCAACTGGAAAGGATAAAGACATGGCAATGGATGAAAAACCAGCAGAGGATGACGGCATGGCCGATTGGGCCGAGGCGCTTCTGGAGCAGAAGAGCTCGGATGGCGCAGGGGCTCAGCCGGGTGGCGTGCTCTCGGGTGAGTCGCCCCGTCCTTTTTCATCTTCGCCGCTCTCGGGAGATATCCCGATCGACGATATCAGTAGAGTGCTCGATATTCCCGTTCAGCTCTCCGTTGAGCTCGGTCGGACCAAGGTGCCCATCAGGCATATTCTTCAGTTGGGACAAGGCTCTGTGGTGGAGTTGGATGCCTTGGCGGGCGAGCCGATGGATGTATTGGTGAATGGCTATTTGATTGCGCAGGGCGAGGTGGTCGTGGTCAACGACAAATTCGGTATTCGTTTAACCGATGTCGTCACCCCATCTGAACGATTGCGTCGCGTCAGCAAGGGGTGATGTTGTCGATGACACAAGCATTGGTTTCCGTCGGATTGTTTGTTGTTCTGTTGGCGCTGCTGCCGGCAGGGCTGAAGTGGGTGCAGCGTCGCTCGGCTGGAGGGGCTTCCGCTAGTGCGTCAGCCTCTCGGGTCATTAGCGCAGTGGCGGTGGGCCCACATCAGCGCGTGGTGACGGTGGAAGTGGGGCCGGAGGGTGCGCGTACCTGGCTGACGCTGGGCGTCACGGCCCAAGCCATTACCTGTCTGCACAGCGCTGCGCTTGACTCGAAAATGGACATGGGCCCAACACCGGCGATTGAGCGCGCGCCCAGTCCATCGTGATGCAGGCGTTTGTCGTGAATGGTCAAAGCCAACGCCAGGCGCAATCTAAACGGGTGCTGCGCAAAGTTGCCACCGGTTTCTTCGCGCTGATGGCGCAATCCGCCGTGCTGGCTCAAACTGGGGGGCAGCTGCCCCTGCTTGTGGGGACGGGGCAATCGGGCGTCAGCTTTTCGGTGCCCATCCAGACCCTGCTGTTTTTCACGGCACTGTCTTTCCTGCCGGCCGTGCTGCTCATGATGACCGGCTTTACCCGCATTGTGATCGTGCTCTCCTTGCTGCGCCAGGCCTTGGGAACCCAGTCTGCCCCGCCCAATCAGGTGGTGGTCGGGCTCTCGCTTTTCCTGACGTTCTTCGTCATGGGTCCAACGCTGGACAAGGTCTATAACGAGGCTTATCTTCCCTATACAAAAAGCACGATTTCCTTTGAGCAGGCGCTGGCCAATGGCGAAGACCCCTTGCGCCAGTTTATGAGCAAGCAAACCAGACAGTCAGACCTTGCCTTGTTTGCCAAGCTGGCCAAGCTGGAGCCGGGCGCCACCGCCCAAAATGTATCCATGCGGGTTCTGGTGCCGGCGTTTGTGATCAGTGAGCTCAAATCGGCGTTCCAGATTGGATTCATGATTTTTATTCCGTTTCTGGTGATCGATATTGTGGTGGCCAGTGTGCTGATGTCCTTGGGCATGATGATGTTGTCGCCTGTGCTGGTGGCTTTGCCGTTCAAGCTGATGCTGTTTGTGCTGGCCGACGGCTGGAATCTGCTCATTGGCTCCCTGGCTGCCAGTTTTGTTACCTGAGGGGCACCCATGAATGCGCAAATGGTTTTGACGATGGGCCAGGAAGCCTTGCTGATGTTGTTGATGGTGGCGGCCCCGATGCTGGGTGCGGCACTACTTGTAGGCTTGGTGGTCAGCATTTTTCAAGCGGTAACCCAGATCAACGAGGCAACGCTGGCTTTCGTTCCAAAGCTGGTTGCGGCGATTGCTGTCTTTGCGATGGCGGGGCCGTGGATGCTGAACATGCTGGTTGAGTACATTCGTCGAACCATCGAAGCGATTCCATCCGTAGTGATGTGAATCAGGTCAGGCTGTCGTGATTGCGTTGACCGAAGCTCAGCTGGTGGCGTGGCTCTCGCCCATGCTTTGGCCGTTTCTGCGTGTTCTGGCAGTCTTTACGGCCGCGCCCATTTTTTCCTCGAAAGCTTTTCCTTTGCGCGCCAGGATTGCGTTGGCCTTTTTTATTGCGTTCGCAGCACAACCCAGTTTGCAGGGGCAGCCGATCATCAGCATCACGGGCCCCGAGGCGATGGGTGCCGTCATCCAGCAAGTCGGTATTGGACTGGCGATCGGCTTTACGGTACGCCTTGTATTTGCGGCCGTTGAACTGGCGGGCGAGGTGGTGGGTTTTCAGATGGGACTTAACTTCGCCGCTTTTTTTGATCCCTCACTCAACACCCAATCCAGCGCCGTAGCGCGATTTTTTGGGCACATGGCAGCTTTTCTGTTTGTGGTCATGAACGGGCATCTGATGGTGATGATGGCCGTGATCAAAAGCTTTGAAGCGTTTCCGGTCGATCAGAATTTCCTGGAGGCTTTGAAGAAAATGAAGCTGTATGAGCTTGGTGCAGACTTGTTCGCCAGTGGACTGTGGATTGCGTTGCCTGTGGTTGGTATGTTGATGTTTGTGAATCTTGCGCTCGGGATCGTTTCACGGGTGGCGCCGCAAATGAATGTTTTTTCTATTGGTTTCCCGATCACGCTGACCGTCGGACTCATCGGAATTACTGCGACATTGCCGCTGTTGGATCAGCCATTTTTGGCGCTCATGGAACGGGCGATCGATATTTTTGCCGGGAAGTGACATCCTGACCCGCTGACGACAGCGTGCCCCCTGCGCTTCGGATCATCCCGCCTGGTTTTATACCAGTTCGTTGCGAATGGCATACACCGTTAGTTCGGCGTTGTTGGAAAGCTTCAATTTTTCCAGTACTCGGGCTCGGTACACGCTGACAGTTTTGGGGCTGAGCATGAGTTCCTCGGCGATGTCAGACAGGCGCTTGCCCGACGCGATTTTCAGTAGAGTCTGGAGTTCACGTTCCGACAGCGAGGCATGCAATGTCGCATTGTCAGGTGTGTTCAAACTATCAACCAGCATGTGGGCGACGTCAGGCGTGACGTACTTGCGTCCTTGTGCCACGGTTCGCACGGCGGTGATCAAGTCGGCGGGGTCGCCGGCTTTGTTCAAGTAGCCTTGAGCGCCAGCACGAAGACAGCGGATGGCGTACTGATCCTCTGGAAACATGGACACGATCAATACTTTGATGGGCGAATTGGCTTCCCGCAAGCTGGACAAAACCTCCAGCCCGCCACGCCCCGGCAGATTGAGGTCGAGTACGAGCACATCACACGGCGCGGCGCGCATGGCTTCGCGGACTTCGGCATAGCTGGCGGCTTCTGCGGTGACTTGAATGTCCACTGCCTCGGAAAGCGTTTCCCGGATGCCGCGGCGCACCATGGCGTGATCGTCGCAAAGAATAACGCGGATCATCTCAGTCGGCTCCCTGATTGGTGTCTGAATGGGGTGGCAACAAGGGAACAGAAAGAATGATGGAGGTTCCCGTGTTGCAGTGGGTACTTACGTCCAGCCAGCCGCCGACTGTCTTTGCTCGTTCATGCAGTCCCCGCAGGCCAAACGCCTTCGGTTTGTTGCGTTCGGTTGGTGAGATGCCTTTGCCATTGTCTTTGACCTCAAGCGTTAACACATGCTCGGCATCTGAAAGGTCGATGGTGACTTGGTTGCAATCGGCGTGTTTGGCAATATTGGTCAAGGCCTCCTGCGCTGTTCGGTAAGCAACCAACTGGACGGCCTTGGACAGAGAGTCGTTTGCATGAAATGCATGCACCGTTGTGTCTATGCCCGTACGTTTGGTGAAGTCTCCTGCCAGCCATTGAACCGCAGCGACTAAACCCTGATCCAGAATGGCCGGGCGCAGGTTCATCATGATGCGCTGGCTCGCCTCCAGCGCATGCTGCAGCATCTCCGTTGCCGCCGTGACATGTCCTTGGGTCAGGGGATCGGCGGTGTGCCTGCCGATCCAGGAAAGATCAAACTTCACAGCCGCCAGAGCGCCCCCAATGTCGTCATGAATTTCGCGTGCAATGGCGGCGCGCTCCTGTTCAATCGTCATCTGCAAATGCTCGGCAAAGTCGGCGAGCCGCCGCTCAGATGCCGCAAGCTCGATGTCAGCTATTTCTTTCGCCTGCCGGATGCGGTGAACCTCGATGGCGCGCCGGATGATGGGCGCCAGCCGAGTCAGGTTGTCTTTTGCCAAGTAGTCGCTCATGCCCATTTTTATGGCGGCAACGGCCGCCGGTTCGCCGATAGCGCCGGACAGCAATACAAAAGGGGGGGGGTGGGCCTGTTGTTGCAGGATGTGCCAGGCATCCAGCGCCGTAAAGCCAGGCAGTCGATAGTCCGCCAGAATGACATCAAAATTGAAGGCCTGGACCCGCCGCCCGAATGCCTCCAGGGTTTCCACCCGTTCCAGTTCACAGGTCTCGCCCGACTTGTGCAGCGCAAGTCGCACGAGCTCATGGTCAACAACGGAATCCTCTAAATGCAAAATTCGCAATGGATGAGGTGGGGGATCTTCTTGCAGCATGATGAACGCTATGATTGTCCACGATACGCGCCGATTGGGTGGATCAATTCGAGGGTGGGGCAATAGAGCCCGTTATTTTGTTCGACTGCGCCCGAAATTTCCTAAGTATTGGGGATTCCTGATAACCTTGCCTTGCGGAATTTGCTAATACCGCGATACAAAATCGCTGCCTACGCGATGCTCGGTGAAGAGATTGGAATAGATATGCACCCGAACCAGACAACATCTTCAGTTCCCGCTGTCCAGCTGCCGGTCATGCTGGTGGCCGAGGTGCAGGATTCGCTTCTAGTTGTTGTCCATGACTTGAGCCGTTTGGATGGGCTTCTGGCTCATACAATGGCGAACCTGATGGAGCGGTTTACCTGTGCCAGTGAAAACCTTGCCAACCCGATGTTGGTTGGGTCCAAAGAACTGGACGCAGTTCGCAGTGCCCTGCGGGCAGCGGTTACTGAATTACAGTTTCAGGACATGGCCTCGCAGCTGATCGTTCACACGTCCAAAATACTTCAGGGTTGTGCTTATCGTCTGGCTGCTGAGTCGATGGGTTCCGAAGACGGCGAGGCCGTGCCGTTTGTTGAGGAGGTGCCGGAGCGCCCCAATCCGGTAACACAGGACGAAATGTACGCTGGCTCCATAGAACTTTTTTAAACGTTCCCCATTAACTTACAACTGAAATAGTCGGAGCTTCACATGTCCTTAATACTCGCTGTTGACGACTCGCCGTCCATGCGCAAGATGGTGTCATTTACTTTAACAGGGGCTGGTTACCAAGTGGTGGAAGCGGTTGATGGCGTGGATGCGTACGAAAAGGCGCAGGCGCAGTCCTTTGATCTGGTTTTGACAGACCAGAATATGCCCAGGCTTGATGGCCTGGGGCTAACCCGGAAGTTGAGAGATCACCCCCAGTTCAAAACCACCCCAATCCTGATGTTGACCACCGAGTCGAGTGATCTCATGAAGCAGGCCGGGCGTGCCGCTGGCGCGACGGGTTGGTTGGTGAAGCCGTTTGACCCGGCCCGCTTGCTTGAGGTCATCAAGAAGGTGATCAAGTAATTCATTGAGAGAATGTCGGGTGGATACCCGTAATATTGGAGATTGATATGGCGGAAGCGCATCAAGAAGGTAGTGGGGCAGGCGGTGATTTTGACCTTAGCCAGTTCTATCAGATATTTTTTGAAGAGGCGGGGGAAAATCTCGACCTGATGGAGCAGATGTTGCTCAACCTGAACCTTGAGACGGCAGATGATGAAGAGTTGAATGGCATTTTCCGTTGTGCGCATTCCGTGAAGGGAGGGGCTGCAACATTCGGTTTTTCGGATGTCGCCGAATTGACGCATCAGATGGAGTCGCTGCTGGATCGCCTGCGGCGCCATGAATTGCAGCCAAACGCTGCCATGGTTGATGTGTTGCTTGAATCGGCGGATGCGTCGCGAGGACTGTTGGCCCGTCATCAGGCTGGAGGTGAGGGCGATTCACCACCCACGGCGGACTTGGTGCGTCGTATCAGCGTGTTGGCTTCGGGCCAGATTGCGCTGCCAACCCCGGTGGCGATGCCCGCTATCGCGGCGGCACCGCCTGTCGTCGTGGCGCCGGCTGCAAGCAAGTCGTCGACAACAACAACGCGTTCTCTTGAAATCCGGATCGGGCCACTGGATCGCCCCGATGAGGCTGACGCCATCAGGGAATTGTTTCGTGATATTCCTGGCCTGGGCGAGATCGCGACGGTGGCCTGCAGTCAAGCTGATACCCGTGTTTTTGCCGTTCAGACGGCATCTTCGGATGAGGATTTACTGGATTTATTCGCTTTTCACGTTTCCAGGGCGCAGGTGTCGATCAAGGAAGACGATGGCATCGTGGCCGAGTCGGCGCTTGAGGATGGGTTTTTCGATGGTGCCACTGCTGCGCCGCAGGCTGCCTCCTATGACGATGATCCCCCGCCGGGAGCTCCCTTGGCGCCGTTGCCCGGGTTCGGTTTTTTTGATGGCGCGCCAGGCGCCCCCGCGCCTGTTGGGGCAGTTGCTGAATCCCCTGGATCAATAACGCCGGCTAGGCTTGGCGCCAAACCGGCAGCCTCCGTTGTACAACCAGAGGCTGCGACGATCCGGGTTGCCATCAGCAAGGTTGATCAACTGATCAATCTGGTGGGCGAATTGGTCATTACCCAAGCCATGCTGGCTCAAAACAGCCGCGCGCTTGACCCGGCGCTCTATCAGCAGCTGTTAACCGGTTTGACCGATCTTGACCGGAATACGCGGGATCTGCAGGAATCGGTGATGTCGATCCGGATGATTCCGATGTCGATCGTCTTCAGCCGTTTCCCGCGGATGTTACGGGATCTGGCGAGCAAACTCGGCAAGAAGGTCGATTTCGTGACGCAGGGCGAGGCCACCGAGTTGGACAAAGGACTGGTTGAGAAGATTACCGATCCGTTGACGCATTTGGTGCGTAACAGTTGCGACCATGGTATTGAAATGCCAGCCGATCGCCTTCGTGCGGGCAAACCCGAAACCGGCACGATTACCTTGTCAGCCGCCCATCAGGGCGGCTCCATCGTCATTGAGGTGCGTGACGACGGTCGCGGCATGTCGCGGGAAAAGATTTTGACCAAAGCCCGTGAGCGTGGCATTGATGTATCGGATCAGATGTCGGACGCCGAGGTCTGGCAACTGATCTTTGCGCCGGGTTTTTCCACCGCGGACGTGGTGACCGATGTGTCCGGGCGTGGTGTCGGCATGGATGTGGTCAAGCGCAACATTGCCGCCCTGAATGGCACGGTGGAGATCGATTCTGCCGAGGGCTATGGCATGAAGGTGTCGGTGCGTCTGCCGCTGACGCTGGCCATCATGGATGGCATGTCCGTTGGCGTGGGCAACGAGGTCTATATTTTGCCGCTGTCGTCTGTGGTGGAGTCGTTCCAGGTGAAGTCGGATGCCGTCAGCACCGTCGGGCAGGGTGCGCAGTTGGTTAAAGTGCGCGACGAATACATGCCAGTGATCGAGTTGGAAAAAGTCTTTCAAGTGCCCCGCTTCGACGGTGAAAAGTCCAGTGACATCATGGTGGTGGTTGAGGCGGATGGCAGTCGGGTCGCCTTGCTGGTGGACGAGTTGCTGGGGCAGCAGCAGGTGGTGGTGAAAAACCTGGAGTCAAATTACCGCAAGGTGCCCAATATATCGGGGGCCACCATTCTTGGCGACGGGAAAGTGGCGCTCATCCTGGATACGGGCGCGCTGGTGCGCCGCTCACGCCACTAAATCCCGACTAGAAGGAGAAAAAAGATGGGTGCAATGGAAAAAATCGGCGAGATGACATCGGCGGGTGCCCGCGAGTACTTGACCTTCCGCCTGGATCAGGAAGAGTATGGCATCGACATTCTGAAGGTTCAGGAAATCCGTGGTTACGAACCACCCACCCGCATTGCCAATGCCCCCAACTTCATCAAAGGGGTGGTCAATTTGCGGGGCACGATTGTTCCTATCGTGGATATGCGCTTGAAGTTCAATTGCTCAAAAGTCGAATACAACTCCTTCACGGTGGTCATCATCCTCAATCTGCGCAATCGGATTGTGGGGATTGTGGTGGACTCCGTCAGCGATGTCATGGAGCTTCCCGCCGAAAGTCTGAAGGCGGCCCCGGACGTTGACAGTGTGATTGGCAGCGACGCCGTCTTGGGGCTTGGGTCGCTGGGCGAGCGCATGTTGATCCTGCTGGATATCGAAAAACTCATGTCAGGTTTGGACATGGAGTTGGCGCCTGATGCCGTTCCATAGTGGCTCCGCCAGTGCTTCGCGGCGGCGAGTGGCATGTTGCTAGCCAATAGCGACTCCCGTTTCATGGCTTCGGCGCATGCGTTGGCGGGCGGGTCTTCGGATGCCGGTGGCACAGGCGGGCCGGGACGTGAATTCGTCTGGACGGATGCTGATTTTGATCGGGTTCAGACCTTGATTTATCAGCGGGCCGGCATCAGTCTGCACGATGGCAAGCATGCCATGGTGTACAGCCGTTTGTCGCGGCGCCTGCGCGATACCGGACATCAAAGCTTCAAGGATTACCTGGGCTGGCTGGAGACGCATGACGGTCCTGAATGGCAAGAATTCGTCAATGCCTTGACCACGAATCTGACCGCTTTTTTTCGCGAACAGCATCATTTCGAGATTTTGACGAGCCACTTGAAATCCAAACCGGTGGGCGCGGCCTGGCGGGTCTGGTGCAATGCCGCCTCGACGGGTGAGGAGCCCTACTCCATTGTCATGACCGCGATGGAGGCGCTTGGCCCGAAGGCCAATCTGGCTTTGACGGCCAGTGACATTGACTCCAAGGTGCTGGCGTCGGCCGCGCAAGGCGTTTACCGGCTGGAAGGGCTCAAGGGCGTTAATGAGGAGCGCATGCAGCGTTTCTTTCTGCGCGGCAAGGGTGCCAATGAAGGAATGGCGCGCGTCAAGCCTGAATTGCAGCGTCTGATCCAGTTCATCAGCGTGAACTTGATCCGGGATGACTGGCCATTTCGGGAGCCGTTTGATGTGGTCTTCTGCCGCAATGTCATGATTTACTTTGATGCAGCAACGCAGCGCAAGGTACTCGAGCGGATCCATCGGGTGATGGCGCCGGGTGGCTTGCTGTTTGTGGGGCATGCAGAAAATTTCAGCGAGTCGAGAGATTTATTTGTTCTACGAGGCAAGACCGTCTATGAATGCCGCTAGATCTTTCTGGTTCATGCGTGGCGTCATCGTCCGTTACCGCGTCAATTGACGGCAAGGCACACATGAATCTGTCCCCATCTGGCCTAGGCGCGTCCAAAGTATTGGCGGGCGGGCGAGTGTCACGCGTTGATTATTTCAAGGCGCAACCCCGCAGTCCCGGGGAAGCTTCTTTTTTTTACAACGACCATCATTTCCAATATGACGCCGTCAAAGTGCTGCCCGGCGAGTATTTTGTTTCCAGTGAAGATTTGGTCATCATGACTGTGCTGGGGTCATGCATATCGGCCTGCCTTTGGGACAGCAAGGTGCGCGCCGGCGGCATGAACCACTTTATGCTGCCCGACGGCGACAGTGCCGACGGTTTTGGCCGCTACGGCTCTTATGCCATGGAGTTGCTGATCAATGAGATGTTGAAAAAAGGCGCGCGGCGCGAGTCGATGCAGGCCAAAGTGTTTGGCGGGGCACAGGTCATGGCCGGTTTTACCACCATGAACGTGGGCGAGCGGAACACGAAGTTTGTGCTTGACTACCTGGCCACCGAGCGGATTCCTGTGGTGTCGCAGGATGTGTTGGATATTCATCCGCGCAAGGTTTGTTTTTTCCCGGTGTCAGGCAAAGCGCTGGTCAAACGCCTGGCGCACTCGCATCCCGAAACGCTGGCCGTGGAAGAACGCAAAGGCAATGCGGCGACCGTCGCCAAGGCGACTTCAGGTGGTTCGGTAGATTTGTTTTGAGGATGTTGCGTTGAAGAAAATTCGAGTGTTGGTGGTGGACGATTCGGCGCTGGTGCGCAGCTTGTTGGCAGAAATCATCAACCGGCAAAAAGACATGGAATGTGTTGGCACCGCCAACGACCCGCTGATTGCTCGGGAGATGATTCGTGAACTGAATCCCGACGTCCTCACCTTGGACATTGAGATGCCACGCATGGATGGCATTGATTTTCTGGGGCGGCTCATGCGGCTGCGCCCCATGCCGGTGTTGATGATCTCGACGCTGACCGAGCGGGGGGCGGAAGTCACGATGAAAGCGCTGGAGCTGGGCGCGGTTGATTTTGTGGCCAAGCCCAGAATTGGCGTGGCCGATGGTCTGAGTGAGTTGTCGACCCAAATCGTGGAGAAGGTCCGCATCGCTGCGGCTGCCCATATCAAACGTGCCGCGGCCGTGCCCCCGTTTGCCGCTGCGGGCGCGGCAGGCCTCGTTCGGCCACCGGTTACCGCCATCGGGCGGGTGTCCACCGAAAAACTGATTTGTATTGGCGCCTCGACCGGTGGCACCGAGGCCATCAAGGAAATATTGACGCGCCTGCCGGCGGACTCTCCGGGTATCGTGATCACCCAGCACATGCCGCCTGGCTTTACCACCAGTTTTGCCGCCCGTCTGAACAGTCTGTGCCAGCTGACGGTGCAGGAGGCGGTGCACGGCGAGCGCATTCTGCCCGGACATGCCTACATTGCCCCGGGGGGCAAGCAGTTCCGAGTGGACCGCAGCGGCGCCAACTATGTGGCGGTGGTGGAAGATGGCGAGCTGGTTAATCGGCACAAACCCTCGGTCGAGGTGCTGTTCAAATCAGCCGCCAGCGTGGTCGGACGCAATGCGTTTGGCATCATGCTGACCGGCATGGGCAACGATGGTGCCAAGGCCATGCGTGAAATGAAAGACGCTGGCAGCTATAACTTTGTGCAAGACGAGGCCAGTTGCATCGTCTTTGGCATGCCGCGCGAGGCGATTTTGCATGGCGCCGCCGATGAAGTATTGCCCCTGAGCGCGATAGCACCGGCACTGATTGCCAAGCTCAGCAGCGCCACCGACCGCTACCGGGTGTGAGTCAAGCGGCCGAGAGCTCTTCCCAGCGCGCCATGGCGGTCAGCATGTCTTCTTCAATGGCGGCGTCGCGCGCATAAAGCTCGGTGGCACGCGCCGGGTCTCTGGCATAGAGGGTGGCATCCGCCAGCCCCGCCCTCAGTGCGGCCTGTTCCTGTTCCAGTGCATCTATTGTTGCCTGCAAAGTATCGAGTTCGCGCTGCGCTTTGTTGCTGAGCTTTTGCGGCGTCACGGTTTTCTTGATGTCGGCAGATTTTGTATGTTTTTGGCCTCTAGCCCCCGTCTGCTGTGCGCTAGTAGCTATTGAACTTGTAGCAAGTTGAATCTCCTTGCTGCGTTTGGACTGAATCAGCCAATCCTGCACGCCACCTTCGTATTCACGCCACAGACCGTTACCTTCACACGCAATTGTGCTGGTCACCACGTTGTCGAGAAAGGTCCGATCGTGGCTGACCAAGAACACGGTTCCTTCGTAACTCTGCAGCAACTCTTCCAGCAATTCCAGAGTCTCAATGTCCAAGTCATTGGTCGGCTCGTCCAGCACCAGGACATTCGCCGGCCGGGCAAACAGGCGCGCCAGCAACAGGCGGTTGCGCTCGCCACCCGACAGTGATCGTACCGGCGAGTTGGCACGGGCCGGTGAAAACAGAAAGTCGCCGAGGTAGCTTTTGACGTGCTTGCGCTGGTTGCCGATCTCAATCCACTCGCTGCCCGGACTGATGAAGTCCACCAGCGTGGCGTCCAGATCGAGCGCGTTGCGCATCTGGTCGAAGTAGGCGACCTGCAGGTTGGCGCCTTGCCGAATCTTGCCACTGTCCGGGACTAATTCGCCCAAAATGAGCTTGAGCAGCGTGGTTTTGCCGGCGCCATTGGGCCCGAGCAAACCAATTTTGTCGCCCCGCATGATGGTGGCGCTGAAGTCTTTGATGATGACTTTGTCGCCGAAGGACAGGCTGGCCTCCGTCAGCTCCGCCACCAGCTTGCCGCCCAGCGCGCCAGAGGCCACGTCCATTTTTACGCTGCCAACGGCTTCGCGGTGCGCCCGGCGACTGGCGCGCAGGTCTTCCAGTCGGCCAATCCGGCTCTGGCTGCGGGTGCGCCTGGCCTCGACGCCTTTGCGAATCCAGATTTCTTCCTGCGCCAGCAGCTTGTCGGCTTTGGCGCTGATCACCGCTTCTTGTGCATTTTGATCCTCTTTGAGGATCAAATATTGGGCAAAATTGCCAATATAAGAGCGCAACTTGCCGCGGTCCAGTTCCACAATGCGCGTGGCCACCCGGTCCAGAAAACTCCGGTCATGGGTAATGGTGACCACGCTGCCCTTGAACGCAATCAGCAGATCTTCCAGCCACTCGATCGAGTCCAGATCCAGATGGTTGGTCGGTTCATCCAGCAGCAGCACGTCGGGTTGCGCGACCAAAGCCTGCGCCAAGGCGACCCGTTTTTTGGTGCCACCGGACAGTGTGCTGATCACGGCATTCTCATCCAGGTGCAGGCGATGCAGGGTTTCCGTTACGCGCTGCTCCCAGTTCCAGCCGTCTTGCGCTTCAATCGCGCTTTGCAAGGCGTCCAGGTCGCCCTCGCCTTGGCAATATTGATCAATGAGGGTGATAACCCCTGAGATACCTGCGCTAGCAGCTACAAAAACAGTAGCATCTGGGTCAAGCACCGGTTCTTGCGCCACGTACGCCAGGCGCAGGTTTTGTTGCAATTGCAGGGTGCCGTCGTCGGCCTTTTCAAGCCCGGCCAATATTTTTAGAAAGGATGTTTTGCCAGTGCCATTGCGACCGATCACGCCCACGCGCTCGCCAGTTTCGAGTGCAAAGTCAGTGTGATCGAGTAAAGCCACGTGCCCAAAGGCGAGTTGGGCGTTGAGAAATGTAATAAGTGCCATAGGGGGCAGATTATCCTGCGCACCGGCCATCCGTGCTTGCGGGCGCGAAAATGAAGACCACAATAGAGTCAAAACAGTGGCTGCGCGGCTGGCGACAGGCGGCGGACCACCCAACGAGAAGGAGAGACGATGGAGCTCAATGTCAACGGGAAAATTGTTCAGGCCGATGCCGATCCCCAGATGCCGCTGCTGTGGGTTCTGCGTGATGTGTTGAATATGACTGGCACAAAATTCGGCTGTGGCATCGCTGCTTGCGGCGCATGCACCGTGCGGGTGGATGGTGCTGCCGTGCGTTCGTGCGTGACGCCGGTGGCGTCGCTCTCTGGGAAAAACATACAAACCATTGAGTCGCTCGGGACCCTTGAGAAGCCGCATCGACTGCAAGAGGCCTGGATCACCGAACAGGTGCCGCAGTGCGGCTATTGTCAAAGCGGCATGTTGATGGCTGCTGCTGCCTTGCTGGAGAAAACGCCAAAGCCGACTGATGCGGACATTGATGCGGCCATGACGAATATTTGCCGTTGCGGCACCTACCAGCGCGTGCGCGCTGCTATCAAGCGGGCTTCTGGCCAGACCGCCGAAGGAGTCGCATCATGAAGCGCCGAACTTGGTTGTTCAGTGCCGTGGGCGCACTTGGTGCCCTGGTGGTTGGCTGGGGCGTCATGCCAGCCCGGTCCCGTTTGGGCGCCCCTGAGTTGATGTTGGCCGGGGCGGGCGAGGTCGCCCTGAACGGCTGGATCAAGATCGCATCCGATGGCACCGTCGTGCTGGCGATGGCGCGCAGTGAAATGGGTCAGGGGGTTTACACCGCGCTGCCCATGCTGGTGGCCGAAGAGTTGGACGTACCGTTGAGTCGGGTGCGAATCGAGCAGGCCGGCGCAGACAAGATTTACGGAAACGTGGCGATGCTGCTCGGCAGTCTGCCGTTTCACCCGCTGGAGTCGGAGGACGGGGACAAGCCAGCAAAGGTCAAGCTGGGTGAGTGGGTGGTTGGCAAGCTGGCGCGCGAACTTGGCATCAATGCCACCGGCGGGTCGTCCAGCGTGGCCGATGCCTGGGATGTCTTGCGCACGGCCGCCGCCACAGCCAGGGCATCGCTGCTGGCAGCCGCGTCTGCGCAATGGCAGCTGCCGGTCGCGGAACTGTCGGTCACCGACGGCGTGATTTCGCATCCGTCCGGTAAATCGGCTCCGTATTCTGAAATGGTCCAACTTGCTGCCGCCACGCCACCAGCTGCGGTGACACTCAAGGCGCGCAAGGACTGGACATTGATCGGCCGGGCGGTCAAACGGCTGGATCTGCCCGCCAAGGTAAACGGCACCGCTGTATTCGGGCTTGATGTTCGGCACCCGGGGATGCTTTTTGCAGCGGTGCGTTGCTGCCCCATGCTAGGGGGCTCGCCGGGTACCTTCGATAGCGCCGCTGCCCTTGCCATGCCGGGCGTGGAGCGTGTGGTGAAGCTGTCCGAATTTGCCGGATCGACGGCGGGATTCGCAGTGGTTGGCAGGACGTTTTGGCATGCCAACCAAGCCGCGCAAGCCGTGGAGGTCCAGTGGCGGCCGCGACCGGGGGAAGTCTTGGATTCCAATTCGATTCGGGAGCAGCTGGAGGCGGCTGTCAAAAATGATTCCGATCACGGCTTCTACAGCAAAGGTAGTATTGATGCCGCAGAGGCGCAGGCCTTTCGCAAAGTGGAGTCGTGGTACCACGCGCCTTACCTGGCCCATGCCACCATGGAACCGATGAATTGCACCGCGCAGGTCAAAGATGGCAAGGTGGAAATCTGGGCGCCCACGCAGGTTCCCCAAATGGGGCGCGCCATTGCCGCCAAGGTGACGGGCATACCACTGGATCAGGTGACGCTCCATGTGACCTTGTTGGGCGGTGGCTTTGGGCGCCGGCTGGAGGTTGATTTCATTGCACAGGCAGTCCAGGTGGCCATGGCGTGCGGCGGCCAGCCAGTCCAGTTGATCTGGTCACGTGAAGAAGACATGACGCATGATTTCTATCGTCCCATGCAGGTCGCCATGCTGCGAGCATCGATCGACAAGGAGGGCGAGGTGACCAGTCTGCGTATCAAGTCTGCCGGTGACGCGATCTCGCCGCGGTGGCTGGAGCGGGCCATCCCCGCATTGGCCGGCCCCATCGACATGCCGGACAAAACAACGGCGGAGGGCTTGTTTGATTTGCCTTATGGATTTGCAGATCAATATATGGGGCATGTTGCAACACGGATGGGCGTACCAGTGGGCTTTTGGCGATCTGTCGGGCACTCCCATAACGCATTCTTTTCTGAAAGTTTTGTTGATGAACTTGCCGCCGAAACCAAGCAGGATCCATTGGCGTTCCGCCGGAAGCTGCTCAAAGCCGCCCCGCGTTACCTCGCGGTGCTGAACTTGGCGGCAGACAAGGCGGCCTGGGGTACCCCGCTTCCTGCGGGCAGGGCGCGGGGTCTTGCGCTACATGAGTCGTTTGGCTCCATCGTTGCCGAAGTAGCAGAGGTCTCCTTGCAAGACGGCAGACCCCGGGTTCACCGCGTCGTGTGTGCGGTGGACTGCGGTACGGTGGTTAATCCTGCAATCGTGGCGCAGCAAATGGAAAGCGCTGTGATCTTTGGTTTGAGCGCCGCGCTTTACGGCCAGATTGACATCCGCAATGGCGTGGTGCAGCAGACAAATTTCCCAAGCTACCCGGTGACATCGCTGGCGGATGCCCCGGTCGTCGAAACCTGGATTGTTCCGAGCGAGCGCAAGCCGGCCGGCGTGGGCGAGCCCGGCGTTCCGCCGCTTGCCCCGGCTGTTGGGAATGCTCTGTTTGTATTGACTGGAAGGCGCTTCAAGGCGCTGCCTTTGCTGGCGTAAGGGGCTGCTTCAGCATGGATGGATGAATCCCCCAAAATTCCGGGAAACAGTGCTATAGTCGAGGGCTTCGCTAATGAGACGTAAATAATTTCTCATTAGGGTGGCAGTGGCGGTTTTCTTGGGTTCTTCCACTGAATTTGGTCTAGTTGATTTTGAGCAAAATGTTGAAATTAAAAAGATCAAAAAAATTGACAGATGCTTAAAAAGCATGGGATAATTCAAGGCTTCGCTGATCACGGTGAAGCGAGAAAAAAGAGCGAGACGCAAG
>DAITMI010000033.1:0-27498 GCA_036835225.1 Rhodoferax sp.
GCGCCTTCATCCAGTTGTAGTTGCCCTTGACGGTGTTGATCTCGCCGTTGTGCGCCACATAGCGGTAAGGGTGCGCCAGTGGCCACTCCGGGAAGGTGTTGGTGGAAAAGCGCTGGTGCACCAGGCCCAGCGCCGAGACGCAACGCACGTCTTCCAGGTCCTTGAAGTAAACCCCGACTTGGTCGGCCAGCAGCAAACCCTTGTACACCACGGTCCGGCTGGACATGCTGGGCACGTAATACTCTTTGCTGTGCTTGAGCTGCAGATTCTGGATGGCGGCACTGGCGGTCTTGCGGATCACATACAGCTTGCGCTCCAGCGCGTCCTGCACGATCACGTCGTTGCCGCGGCCAATGAAGACCTGACGCAGTACCGGCTCTTTTTCGCGCACGGTCGGCGACATCGGCATGTCACGGTTCACCGGCACATCGCGCCAGCCCAGCAGCACCTGGCCCTCGGCCTTGATGGCACGGTCCATCTCCTGCTCGCACGCCAGCCGCGAGGCGTGCTCTTTCGGCAAAAAGACCATGCCGACGCCATACTCGCCAAGCGGCGGCAGCGTCACCCCCTGCGCCGCCATCTCTTCCCGGTACAGCGCATCCGGCAGCTGGATCAAAATGCCAGCGCCATCGCCCATCAGCTTGTCGGCCCCCACCGCGCCGCGGTGGTCCAGATTTTCAAGAATCTTGAGCGCGTTCTTGACGATGTCGTGCGACTTGGTGCCCTTGATGTGCGCCACAAAGCCCACGCCACAAGCATCATGCTCATGGGCCGAAGAATATAAACCGTGTTCCTGGAGATGCTTGATCTCGGCAGCCGTTGTCATGGCGCGCTCCTAAAAATATCTGAGGTGGGAAGAATACTGCAATGCAACAAAAGTGCAAGCAGAATAATTGGGGTCAGATTCCAATTATCTGTTGAATTATTTACTCAATAAATAATTGGGGACACATTAAAATTAATAGCTACTTACACAATAACTACGAGGGCTAGCGGCCTATTTGGCTATATTTTTGGGACTGAAACCGGCCGTCCAGCCGTGCTTTTCATCACCCGGCGCTCTGTTCTTTTTTGCAACTCGCTTACAAAATCAGGCTCGCCCAGCGCCCAACCGCTTAACGCCGAGTCGGTCAATGCCGCCTGCTGCACCGGGCTGATGCCACTCTGCACCAACTGGGCGTAGGCGGCTTCCCGGGCAAACGGCGTGTTGCCCAACGCCCACACCAGTGGGTGCGGCGTGATGAGCCGGTCGATGCGCTGCCCGGTGTAGTGCCCGTAGCTGGACCAGGGATAGTCCCGCGCCTGGACCACCAGCCCGGCCCGCACCGGATTCAGGTCGATATAGACCATGCAGGCCAGCAAATAGCGCTCGGCCTGGATCAGGGTGGACTTGTAGCGCCCTTCCCACAAGGTGCCGCTGCGCTTTTGGGCGTCATTGAAATAGCGCACATAGCGTCGGCCCACCGCCTGCATCAGCTGCGGCAGGCCATCCGCCGTTTGCGGCGTGGCCAGCAGGTGGAAGTGGTTGCTCATCAACACATAGGCATGAATGGCCACGTCGAACTTCTTGGCGTTCTCTTCCAGCAGATCGAGCAGGGTCCGGTAATCAGCCGCCGACGCAAAAATAGCTTGCCGGTTGTTGCCGCGCTGGATGATGTGATGCGGATAGCCCGGCAGCGTGAGACGGGGAAGACGGGCCATGGGAATGAATTGGAAACTGACCCCAATTATTCAACTCAGCGGTGCGCTTTGGCGACCCGCACCTTGCCACCGGTGGTGACCAGCATCACGGCGTCGCCGGGGGCAAACAACTCGGTACCCTTCGCCTGCACAATGGCACGCCGGCCGCCATTTCGCAATTGCACCAGGATTTCGACCGCTTCTTCCCGGGTGCCCATGCGCTCAATCGCATTGCCGGCCACGGCGCCGGCCACCGCCCCCAGCACGCCCACAATGGCGCTCTCCCGCCGGCCGCCCACGCTAGAGCCGGCGATGCCACCGACCACGCCACCGGCGGCGGCGCCCATACCCGACTGGTTGCCATCCACCGTGACCGGGCGAATCGTCAACACCGTGGCGTCCACCACTTCCGACATCCGCTGGGCGTCGCCGCGCTGAATGATGTCCGGGCTGCTGCTGGCACAGCCCCCCAGGGAGGCGGCCACGATCAGGGCCAGGCTCAGGTTCAAAACGTGTTTCATCAAGGACTCCAAAAATCAAAAATATGAGGGTATCGCTGCCAGTTTCAACGCGTCAGGCCGGGGTTTCGTGGCCGCCAGCGCTGTCGGCATTGCTGTCCTCAGCATTGTGGGCCGGCAGTGTAAAGCGGGTGTCAAGCAAGCTGGTCAGTCCGAATTCCTGCAGCAAGGCGCGCAGGCGTTGCGCTGCTGCACGTTTGGGTTGCCCGAGGTGGCGCGCGATGATGAGCTCATTCTTCATGCTGTGCTCCCAGCCGACCAGCTCGGTCACCGTGACCTGGTAACCATGGGCCTCCAGGTACAGGCAGCGCAACACATTGGTAATCTGGCTGCCCATCTCACGGGTATGCAGCGGATGCCGCCACAGTTCGGCCAGCGGTGTGCGCGACAGCGACAGTGCTTTGTGCTGGCTCAAGGCGCGCGCCACCTCGGCCTGGCAACAGGGCACCAGCACCATGAATTTGGCGTGTTTTTGCAGGCCAAAGGCAATCGCGTCATCGGTGGCGGTGTCGCAGGCGTGCAGCGCCGTCACCATGTCGATGCGCGCGGGCAGCGCGTCCGACTGCGCGGAATCGGCCACGCTCAGGTTCAAAAACGACATGCGGTCGAAGCCGAGCTTGGCGGCCAGCTCACGCGATTTCTGCACCAGTTCGGCACGGGTTTCGATGCCATAGATGTGACCGGCTTTTTGCGCCTTGAAAAACAGGTCGTAAAGGATGAAGCCCAGGTACGACTTGCCGGCGCCGTGGTCGGCCAGCGTGATGCCCCCCTCTTTTTGCGGCAGCTCCAGCAGCAGCTTCTCGATGAACTGGAACAGGTGGTACACCTGCTTGAGTTTGCGGCGCGAGTCCTGGTTCAGCTTGCCGTCGCGGGTCAGGATGTGCAGCTCTTTGAGCAACGCGATGGACTGGTTGGGTCGGATTTCGGGCGCTATCGCCCCAGGCTCCTGCGGCATGGATTGCGTTGTGGCTTGCGCCCCGCCGCCAGGCTGGCGCTCCGTTTTTTTGGTTTTCATGGTTCTTTTCTGCCACTCGGTGCGGCGCTGGCGGTTTCGTCATCCGCTGGACTGGCCGAGCGCCCGACCCCCAACGCCGCCCAGCCCTCAGGACCCAGCGCCTCCAGTGTTTGCATGTTCACCTCGAAAATGCGCTCTGCCTCCGGAAAGGCCTGCACCGCCCGGTCAATGCTGTCTTCGCGCAGCAGGTGCAAGGTGGGATAGGGGGCGCGGTTGGTAAAGTTGGTGATGTCGTCGGCCGTGGTGCCGGCAAACTGGAACTCGGGGTGAAAACTGGCGATTTGCAGCACCCCCTCGAATTCCAGATCGAGCAGGGCCTGGTCCGCTTCCGCCAGAAAATCATTGAAATCAAGAAAATCGGCGAGGCAGTCGGGCGCGATTAATAGTGTCGTGTCGCGCACCGAGGGATCAGTGGCCTGAAGGTCCTTTAGCTCAACAACAAGATCCTGTAGCAGTTGTTGCGGCGTCTGGGCCGGGCTCACCACATAGTGAATTTGCCCCTTCACATGCACCGCCTTGGCAAACGGGCACAGGTTCAAGCCGATCACCGCACGCTCCAGCCAGACGCGCATGTCGTGCGCCACCACAGAGGCCGGGATTGGGGGAGAAGAGGCTATCATTGAATGAAGTGTTCTTTCGCACACGAAAAGTGCGCACACCCAATTTTAGGCCGCCCCGCCCTCATATTGAAGCCCTTGCCGCCAGTTGGCGCCCGAGCTGCCGCGCCAGCAACACCCCCAGCACCGAACAAGCCCCGGTCACCAGCCACGTCCAGTGCCAGCCACCGGCACCACTGGCGACCCAGGCCACCAGCGGCGGGCCGGCAAACTGGCCCAGCGCCGACCACTGCTGCATCCAGCCGACCGTGGTGGAGACCGTGCGCTCGCCCGGCGCCAGCCGCACCGCCAGCGAAAACAAGGTGCCCGGAATCAGGCCGCCCACGCCCGAGAACAACAGGATGGCGACAAAGCGGATGAGCGGCGGCAAGCCCGCGCCGGCAGCCCCAGGCCAGGTGGCAAAGGCCAGCAATGCGCCTAGCGCCATGACAATAAAACCGGTCACGAGCAGGCGTTGCGCCGGCACGCCGCGCTGCAACAGCCGGCCCGAGGCCAGATTGCCGCCGATATTCACCGCCGCCGCCAAGGCCGTCAGCACCGCGCTGGTACCGCCGGCCACCCCAGCCTGGGCATAGATGGAGGGCAAGAACCCGATCACGGCCAGCCACTGGCCCGAATACATGGCAAAACTCAAAGCCACCAGCCAGGGACCGGGTGCCGCCAGTGTCTGACGCAGGCGCTGCGGCCAGCCGTCCCCGGCACTGACACGGCCACTGGCAGCCGTGACGGGTTCGGCGGCGGCCCGGCGTTGCCGGTCAGACGGCACCACACGCCAGACCCAGACCGCCATCACCAGCGACAGCCCCGCCGTGCCCCACCACCAGACTTGCCAGCTGCTCGCCATAATCACCAGCGGGCCGGACAACAAGGCGACGGCAGTACCCACCGGCATGTAGGCACCCCAGAGGCCCAGCATGGCGTTTAGCCGCTGCGGTGGCACCAACTGCCGCACCAGACTCGGCGCTGGCATCGACACCAGCAGAAAGCCGAAGCCCTCCAGCGCCCGCAACGCTATCAAACTCGTCGCATCCTGCGCATAACCACCAAGGGCGCCCGCCCCAAACAGCAGCAACAAGCCGGTCAGCAGACTGCGCCGCAAGCCGATGCCATCGGCCGTCAGCCCGACGGCCAGCCCCAGGGTCATGCCGGCCAACTGCACCATCGACAGCAAAAAGCCAGACTGCAGCAGCGTGATGCCGAGCGCCTCGCGCAGCACCGGCAAGGCCGGCGGCAGCTTGCCCACATGCAATGCAGCGCTGACCCCCGCCAAGATGACGACCAGCGCCGGATTCACGACAACAAGCGCTGGCCGGTGAGGCGCTCATGCTCGCGCCCGGCAAAGCGGTCGGTCATGCCGGCAATGTAGTCGGCCACCACGCGGGCGCGGGCGCTGCGCTCATCTGCGGCACCGCGCGCCGCCTCGGAGCGCGCCAGGAAGCCACCCTGCATTTCCTGCGGACAGGCCAGGTAGGCCGCAAACAGCTCCCGCACCACCTGCTGCGCCTGCCCGGTGGTGTGCATGACCTGGGGATGACGGTACAGCTGCTGCAACAAAAATTTCTTCAGCACCTGCGACTTGAGGCGCATGTCGTCGCCAAACTGCAGCAAAGGCGCCATCTGGCGCACCGCCGCCACACTGGATGGCGCGGCCGCTTCCAGCGCAGCGCTGGTCGCGGCAATCACGTCGTACACCTGGGCACTGAGCATGCGGCGAATGGTCTCGTACAGCAGGCGCCGCCCCTGGCTGGTGTCCTGCAACTGCGGAAATTCGGCCAGCGTCTGGCGCCGGAAATCATCAAACAGCGCCACCTCCTGCAATTGCGCCAAGGTGATCAAGCCGGAGCGCACGCCATCGTCAATGTCATGCGCGTTGTAGGCAATTTCATCGGCCAGATTGCACAGTTGCGCCTCCAGGCTGGGCTGGCTGCGCTCCAGAAAGCGCTGGCCGACGCCACCGGGCTCGGCCGCTTCCAGCCGCTCGGCGTTGACACGGGAGCAATGCTTGAGAATGCCTTCACGCGTCTCAAAGCTCAGGTTCAAGCCGTCGAACTCGGGGTAGCGCTCTTCCAGCTGGTCCACCACGCGCAAGCTTTGCAGGTTGTGCTCGAAGCCACCGAATGCCGCCATGCAGTCATTGAGCGCATCCTGGCCGGCATGGCCAAACGGCGTGTGCCCCAGGTCGTGCGCCAGCGCAATGGCCTCGACCAGGTCCTCATTCAGCCCGAGCGAGCGGGCAATCGAGCGCCCCAGCTGCGCCACCTCCAGCGAGTGGGTGAGGCGCGTGCGAAACAGGTCGCCCTCGTGGTTGAGAAACACCTGCGTCTTGTACACCAGCCGCCGAAACGCGCTGCTGTGCACGATGCGGTCGCGGTCGCGCTGGAACTCGGTGCGCGTCGGCGCCGGCACCTGACGGTAGCGTCGGCCGCGCGATTGGGCCGGATCACAGGCATAGGCAGCAAGTGTCATATTTATAGATAAAACAGGGCTCTAGCCCTCGTGGAATATGCGTAAGTAGCTATTATTTATATAGCACTCAGGCGCAGCACGAATCAATGACTTCACGCAGCAGCGCCTCCGGGGCGCTGCGCATGGCGGCACGGGCCGGTCCGTCGATCACGACGAATCTGATTTCGCCACCCTCGGCTTTTTTGTCCACGCGCATGAGTTCCAGGTAGCGCCCGGCGTTGTCAGTCGGTGACAGACGCGGCCCGGTCACGGGCAGGCCGGCCTTTTCAATCAGCGTGCGCAGACGCGCCACGAACGCTGCATCGACCAGCCCGAGCCGATGCGACAAATGCGCCGCCATCACCATGCCGCAACCGACCGCCTCGCCATGCAGCCACTCGCCGTAACCCAGCCCGGCCTCGATCGCATGGCCGAAGGTATGGCCAAAGTTGAGGATGGCACGCAGCCCGGCTTCGCGCTCATCCTGCCCCACCACGTCGGCCTTGATCTCACAGCTGCGTTTGACGGCATGCGCCAGTGCCGCCGGGTCGCGCGCCAGCAGGGCGTCGAGGTGGTCCTCGATCCACGCCAAAAATGCCAGATCGGCAATCGGGCCGTATTTGATGATTTCCGCCAACCCGGCACTGAGTTGGCGCGCCGGCAAGGTTTTCAGCGTCTCCAGATCACACACCACCTTGAGCGGCTGATAAAACGCGCCAATCATGTTTTTGCCCAACGGGTGGTTGATGCCGGTCTTGCCGCCGACGGAAGAATCCACCTGCGCCAACAAGGTGGTGGGCACCTGGACAAAGGGCACACCGCGCATGTAGCTGGCCGCCGCGAAGCCGGTCATGTCGCCGACAACACCGCCGCCGAGGGCGAACAGGGTGGTTTTTCGATCACAGGTGTTCGTCAGCAAGGCGTCGAAAATCAGATTCAGGGTCTGCCAGGTTTTGAATTCTTCGCCGTCCGGCAGGATCACCGTGTGGATGTTCGGGTACTTGCCCTGCAACGCGGTTTGCAGGCGCTGCGCATACAGCGGCGCCACCGTGGTGTTGCTGACAATCAGCGCGCTACTGGCGCCGGGCAGCTCTGAATAGGTCAGTGGATTGTCAAAAAGCGCGCTGCCAATGGCAATCTGGTAGCTGCGGCTCTGCAGGTCAATGGAAACGGTTTGGGCATTCATACCCATGAGTTTAGAGGCACTTGCTGCGGTTTCGCACTGACCCCATGCGGCTCGGCCGCACAACACCACGCCGTCATGAACCGGGCACGACGCCCGCCAGTTCCAGCTGCATCACAATCATGTTGACCAGGGTGGCCACCGACGGGCGGCCAGTCTCAACAATGAAATGCGCCGTCTCGCGGTAGAGCGGATCACGCTGGGCGTGCAGATCGCGCAGGCGGCTCAAGGGATCGGCCACCTGCAGCAACGGCCGGTTCACGTCATGGCGCAGCCGGCGGAACAGTTCGTCGGGCGAGGAATTCAGGTACACCACCTGACCCCGTTGCCGCAGGTGCTGGCGGTTGGCGGTGCGCAACACCACGCCGCCACCGGTGGACAAGACACATTGCGGATTCTGCGTCAGCTGGTCGATCACCGATTCCTCGACATCGCGGAATTGCTCTTCGCCCTCGCGCTCGAAGTACTCACGGATCGAGCAGCCTATTTGCTGCTCGATCACATGGTCGGAGTCAAAGAAGGGCAGCTGCAGCCGCCGGGCGAGTTGTCGCCCGACGGTGGACTTGCCGGAGCCGGGGAGGCCGACCAAACTGACAATCAAGGGATAGTGGCAAAAAAGGTAGTTTTTAAGCCGGAAGGCACCGTCACTGTGATAGTTACCGAGTCGCCAGCGCGGCAGTTTTTCAAAGTGACCGCCCCAGACGAGGCAATATCCGCGCTTGGATTGATTCCAGGCTGAACATTGGGAACCGGAGTTCCATAGCTTTGATCAACAGCGCAAGCAAAACCATCGGTTGTATTGGTGTCGATTGCCTGCGCTGTGAAAGTCGTCCCAGCGGGCAAAGGAAGCAATGTATTCGTGCTACTACGCAATTTAAACGACACGCTGCCTGTGGTAACAGAAGTCAAATCAAAAACCGGGGTTGTTGATGAAAACAAAATCACAGCCTGTTGACGAACTGTTGTAGCCAAATTCGCATCACAAGTATTGACTCGCGCCGGGAATGGTGCCCCTGCACCTGCACACACCGATGTTCCATTACGGGGTACGACGAACTCACCGCTGACAGTGTCATAAATGCCGTTCTCATTGTCATCGCGATAAGCATCACCAATGTTTAGCAGTGTGTCACCTGCATCATAGGTGTTGTTTCCGTTAGCATCGACGTAGTCTTTTGTTCCAGCAATGTAGGCAAGCACGGAGGCGCGACCACCCGCTGGCCGCGGATTTTGAGAAATAAAGGTTACTGAACACTGCGACACGCCATTGACACGGGCGGTTGCACAACTTCTGGCAACTTGTCCTCCCTCTGCTGTGAAGTTAATTACGGTTCCGTCGTCCACCGCATTGCCTTGCCGATCCGCTATCCGCACCGTCAATTGCGTGCTGGCTCCATCAATACTCCAACCTTCGATATTGAATGTTTCAACAGAAAGACTCATGAACCGTTGTGACGGGGGCCCGGAGGCAACGGTCAAGTTCTGCGACTCGGAAAATACTAGCGGGTCCGACACAAGCTCAGCACGAACCTTTACCGGCCCAGGAATCGTGCCAGAGAAAACAGAAACGGATGCCTCCCCATTAGCCAACGTGGTAACGGTTACAGGCGCCGTAATGCCAGAGGCACCAAGACCAACTCCACCGGGATTAGTCACAATGCTGAGCTTCACGGGCACGCTAGGAAGAGCTGAGCCACCGGAGGACATGACTCTAAATTTCACAATTGCTTGATCCAGTGCCCCAGACCCGGCAACAAATATCTGTGCTGGCGTTGCCGACATAAACACAACTGCACTCGCGGTCGGAACGGCAACGCTAATTGTTCTGGATTGCGAAGTAGCACCTGCGCTAGAAGCAGTCAGCGTTACTGAGCCACTGCACAATGTGCCGTCGACACCAATTGCGTCATATACAGCTGACGCGACCCCGGTTCCGTTGGTTGTCACACTCACGCCACCAGATGTGGTGTCTTGGCCGTTGATTTTTCCGCAGGAAGCGTTGAAACTTACATTGACAGGCACCCCAACAGCCGGCGCGCTACTGATTAATGCTGTCACTTGCACTGGTGTATTTCCAGCAGAAGGCAAACTTGAAGAAGCCACTGTCACAGCAGAGAGCGCGAGACTTGAAGACTGGACAGCAAAATCAATAGTTCCTGGCACCGAAACGCCGGCGAAATCTGCGCTTGCTGACAACCTGGCAGCCCCGATACTGGAAACCGATGCTGGCGCTATGGCAACCTCTGCGATCCCTAAGGGAGCGGTAGTCAACGCTGTTGTTGGGCTCAACACTGCGATCGACGCACCTGTAATTTCAAACGTAACCAATTTACCAATGACTGCCGCACCGTTCGCATCTTTGACAGTTGCCCGAGCTAGAAAACCCGGGGCTAATGAAATACCTGTGACAGAGGCCCCGTTTGCATCCACTACGCTGGCGACGACTGTTGGCGCAGATGCCGTCGTACCTGTACCTGTACCTGCACCTGTACCGCCACTAGTTGTCCCCGGATTCCCACCACCACCACCACAAGCCGTCAGCACCACTGCTACCGCCAGACCGACTGCATATTTCAACAAATTCATACTCACCTTGCTTCGTTAGATTCTTAATAGTCAAGCTTAACGCGACGCCTTGTCAGCGACCACCTTGGGCGTGATGAACACCAGCATTTCCTGCTTGTTGGATATTCTGGAGCGGCTCTTGAACAGATTGCCAACCCCGGGCAAATCGCCCAGCAAGGGCACTTTGGTTTCGCTGTCCGTCTCGGTCAATTCAAAAATGCCACCAATCACCACGGTACCGCCGTTCTCCACCAGCACCTGGGTCTTGATGTGTTTGGTGTTGATGGCAAACCCGGCCGCGGTGGCCTGACCGACCGTGTCCTTGTTGACATCCAGGTCTAGGATGATGTTGCCTTCCGGCGTTATCTGCGGCGTCACTTCCAGTTTCAAATTGGCTTTACGGAAGGCGATGGAGGTGGCGCCACTGGAAGAAGCCACTTGATAGGGCAACTCGGTGCCCTGCTCGATCAGGGCCTTGATCTGGTCGGCCGTGACCACGCGCGGGCTGGAGACCACTTTGCCCTTGCCATCCGCTTCCAAGGCGGACAGCTCCAGATTGAGGAAGCGATTGGCGGCCGAGCTGAAAATGGAGACGGCAAACGTGGCCGGGTTGTAGCCGCCCTGCCCCAACGCCGGCAGATTGACAAAACTGCTGGTCAAATCGACGGCGCCACCGGCACCGCTGCTGGCAATCGCGTTGGAGTAACTTGAACCAAACGCAACGCGATTTTCCCCGGAGAGCTGATAACCACCATCACCGCCCCTTTGCGCCCGCAGATCGTTGCCACCCAGCTTGACGCCCAGGGATTTGCCAAAGGTGTCTGACGCCTCGACGATCCGCGCTTCAATCAACACTTGGCGCACCGGCACATCCAGTTTGGCGATCAATTGCTGGACCTGCTCCAGTTTGCTCGGTATATCGGTGACGAACAGCTGATTGGTGCGGGCCTCGGATATCACACTGCCGCGCGGGCTGAGCAGGCGGGAACTGCTGGCCGCGGTGCCGCCGCCAGTGGCCGTCAATTGCGCGGCAACTTCGGCGGCCTTGGTGTAATTCATCTGGAAGGATTGCGTGCGCAAGGGCTCCAGACTTTGCAGCGAGGCGACCGATTCCAGTTCCAGCTTTTCCTTGGCACTGATTTCGTCCCTGGGGGCGATCCAGAGCACATTGCCGGTTTTGCGCATGCCCAAGCCCTTGGCCTGCAAGATGATATCGAGCGCCTGGTCCCAGGGTACATCCTGCAGACGCAAGGTCACCGAACCGGTCACCGAGTCCGAGGTGATGATGTTGAAATTGGTGAAGTCGGCAATGACTTGCAGCAGCGAGCGCACCTCAATGTTCTGGAAGTTGAGCGACAGCTTTTGCCCGCTGTAGCCCGGTCCCTGGGTCAATTTTGACGCATCGATTTTTTGCGGTTTGACTTCCACCACAAACTGGTTGTCACTTTGGTAGGCACTGTGCACCCATTGACCTTTGGGCTCAATCACCATGCGCACGCGGTCGCCCACCTGGAAGGTCGTCACCGTTTGCACCGGGGTGCCAAAATCAGTCACATCCAGACGACGGCGCAAACCTTGTGGCAATGTGGATTTCATGAACTCGACCACCAAGGTTGACCCCTGCTGGCGAATATCAACGCCAACCTCGTTGTTGGGCAGGGACACCACAATCCGGCCAGAACCCTCGACACCGCGACGGAAATCCAGATCTTTCAGCGGCAAGGTATCCCGGCTGTGGCTTTCGGCAAAAACAGGGGCGGCGGACGCCATGGGCGCCGCGACCGCCACCGCATCCAGCACCACCAACAAGGATTTTCCCTGCAACCGGGTCTTGTAGCTGGTTGCCTGCTTCAGGTTCAGGACGACACGGGCCCGGTCCCCCGCTTGCACCACACTGACCGACTTCAGATTACCCTGGTTGATGTCAATGGTGGAACGCCCCATGGTGCTTGAGACACCGGGAAAATCGAGGGCAATTCTGGCGGGTGACTGGATGGAAAACCCGGTCGGTAGGGCGGCAAGCGGCTGCGTCAAGTCGATTTTGACAACCTCAACGCCACCCTGAATAGACCCGGTCACCGCTTCAATAGCGATAGCGCTCTGGGCCGGGGAAACATGCGCAATACACATCAGCGCCGTGGCCACGAAGATCCGCTGCCACATTCGCTTTGCCATTCCAGTGTTCTGATTGTTCATTTCGATTTCTCTTGCAGCTGCAAAGTAGCGGGGCGTTCAATCCATTCGCCCACAGCGTCTTGCACAATTTCACGCAGCGTGACCTCTGTCTCAGTGATCTTGGTCACGCGTCCATAGTTTTGTCCCAGATAGTTGCCCGGCCGCACCTGGTACAACAGGTTGTCAACCTTGACCAACGCAACCGGCTGACTGGCCCGGACCATGCTTCCCACCAAGACCATCGTATCCAGCGGGAACGACTCCAGCGCCTGCTTGCGCCGCAGCAGCTCGGGTGCGATCAACGCACCGTTGGCCGCCGCTTGCGTGGACTCCCGCTTCAAGGCCTGCGTCAGCTTTTGGTTGCTGAAGGGCTCGATCGCGGTGACCTGGGTATAGCTTTCCGGCTTGAACTGTTTGGGCTCGGCAATCGGGGTGACCTTGGGTCGGGTTTGACTTTTTTGCTCGGCCATCCATTGGCGCAATTCATCCTCGCTGGAGGCACTGCAACCGGCCAGCATCAGCGCCACGGCCAAGAGAAGCAGTCTGGTCACGGACGTCATTTCTTGCCCCCTTTCGGCGCGGCCGCCTTGCGCTGCGCAGCAACCTCATCCGTATCCAGATAGCGGAAGGTTTTGGCCGTGGCGTCCATCGCCAAAGTGCCGTCCTTGGCCGGCACAATAGCCAGGTTATTGAGCGTCACAATGCGGGAGAGATTGGCAATGTCCGAGGCAAAAGCGCCGATATCGTGATACCGCCCGGTAACCCGCACGGCAATGGGCAGCTCGGCATAGTAGTCCTTGACCGCCACTTGCCCCGGCCGGAACAGGTCGAACTGGAGGCTGCGCCCCAAACCGGCCTGGTTGATGTCTGACAGCAGGGCATCCATCTCGGCTTTGCTCGGCAACTGCTTCTCCAGTTGCGTGACATATTGCTGAACCTGCTCACGCTGCTTTTTGAGTGCTTCCAGATTCACCGCCTTGCCCAATTTGACCTTGTACTCTTCGCGCAGCGTGACTTCCTTGGCCTGCTCCGCCTCCAACTCAGCCGCGGAGGTGTTCAACCACAGAAACCACAGCAGCACCACCACCAGAACGGTGACGGTGGCAAAGAGCACATAGCGCGGAAACGCCGGCCAATTGGACGGATCCTTGGGGTCCAGATCGCGAAATTGCCTGAGAAATCTTTCCTGCCAAGCGGGAAAGTCGAAACTCAATGAGGATTTGCTTGCCATGATGCCTTGCTCCTATTTCTTGACAGGAACTGCGGCGGCGGCACTCGCTGCGGCACGCATTTTTTCAGCCTCACTGGCGCGGATCAAGCGCACGCGAATGGTGAAATTGGCAACGCGTCGCTGCTCGCGCGGCGGCAGGGTGACCGAGCCGGCCACAATTTCGACCAACTCCGGGCGGGAAAACCAGGGCGAATTGTTCCCGAGATTGCGCAGCAGCTCGGACACCCGTTCATTGGACTGGGCTACACCTTGCAGCGTGACATTCTGATTGTCTTGACGCAAACTGGCGATGTAAACGCCATCCGGCAGTTGCTTGACCAGTTCGGTCAGCAGGTGCACGGGTAAGTTTCGGTCGGCCTGCAGATCTTCCACGGCCTGCTGGCGCGCTCGCAAGGCGGTAATCTCAGCCTCCAGGCCGGCGATGTCCTTGATTTGGTTGTCAAACCGCTTGATCTCGGTTTGCAGCAGCTGGTTTTTCCCTTGTTGCCCCGAGATCTGCGCTTGGTACCATAAAAAAATGATGCCGGCGAGCAGACCACCGACCAGGGCCGAGGCCCCCAAACTGACGTTAAATACATCCCGACGCAGTTTGCGCGCGGCCTCACGGTGCGGGAGCAGATTGATCAGGATCACTGCGTGAACCTCCGCAACGCCAGTCCGCATGCGGTGAGGTAGGACGGCGCCTCCCGTGTCATTTTTTTCAAGCGAACACCTTCACCAATTTCCATGCCATCGAACGGATTCACCAAACTGCAGGCAAATGTGGTGTGCTGCGTCACGGCCGCCGTCAACCCCGGCAACGCAGCGGAGCCGCCCGCCAGCATCACATAGTCAACCTTGTTATGCGGCGTGCTGGTAAAGAAAAACTGCAAGGCACGACTAATTTCCTGCACCATGCTGTCAACAAACGGGCGCAACACAGTGGATTCATAGTCATCCGGCAGTTCACCGCTGCGTTTTTTGCTTTCTGCCTCTTCCAGGGAAAAACCATACTGGCGCACAATCAACTGGGTCAACTGGGCGCCGCCAAACGCCTGATCCCGGTCATACAGGACCTCATCGTCACGAATAACCTGCATGCTGGTGGTTAGCGCGCCCACCTCAAACAAGGCCACCACACTTCCCGCGCCCTTGCGGGGAAGGTTTTCAATCAGGCGACCGGCCGCCAGGCGCGACGCATAAGATTCGACATCGACAATCACCGGCTTCAAACCGACCGCCTCGGCCAAGCCCTGAATATCCTGCACCCGCTCCCGGCGTGACGCTGCAATAAGCACTTCGACGTCGCCGGCTGATGCCGCACTGGGTCCCACAATGCAAAAATCAAGACTAACCTCGTCCAATGGGAACGGGATGTACTGGTTGGCCTCGGTCTCGACCTGCAGCTCCAACTCCTGGTCAGACATGCCACCCGGCAGAATGATTTTTTTGGTGATGACGGCGGACGGCGGCAGGGCCATCGCCACATTCCTGGTTTTAGTCCCGCTTTTCTTCACCAGCCGACGGACCGCCTCAGCCACTTCGTCAAACTTCTCGATGTTGCCATCGGTAATCCACCCATGCTCAAGCGGCACAATCGCACAGTGTTCAAGCACCAGATTCCCAGCCTTGTCTTGACCCAACTCAACTAGTTTGGCACTCGAAGAACTGATATCCAAACCCAGCATGGGAGCGGGTTGACGGCTAAACAACGACCCCAATGAGAGCAAAACTATCCCCTGAAACAGGCCAATCAGTGATCAGCGAAACTTAAGAATTCACTTGAATGCTAGCAGCAAGCCCATTGTCCAGCAAAGGTTTTTTGAAATTCTCGGGTTTACCAGCGTTGTCAAAAGCAGACGTTTCGTGTGCAAACGTTACAGCGTTCAATGCCTGACCAGACAGCAGTGAGGTCAACAGCAACAATAGCGGATACTGCCCGCCAAAGCCATCACAGCTATATTTTTATAATGTTGCAGCGTTTCCATGAAGTATCTTATGCCCTCCAAGACCCCGCCTAGTGAATCCCGCCACGCGCCCACTTCCAGCCCCCGCGCCAACGCGTTGACCTGGCTGCTGCGCATAGCCCTATGGGGTGGCGGCTTGGCGCTGGCCGGGATCTTGTCAATTCTGATCATTGTTGCGATTGCGATGGCCGTGGCGTTCCCGAACTTACCCGATATTTCAGCCTTGTCTGATTACCGCCCCAAGTTGCCCTTGCGGGTATTCTCAGCGGAGGGGTCCCTGATTGGCGAATTTGGCGAGGAGCGCCGACACCTGACACCGATCAAGGAAATTCCGAAGGTCATGACCGACGCGGTGCTGGCGATTGAGGACTCGCGCTTTTACCAGCACGGCGGCGTTGACTACAAAGGCATTTTGCGCGCCGCGCTGGCCAACCTGGGACGCGTCAAAAGTCAGGGCGCATCAACCATCACCATGCAGGTGGCCCGCAACGTCTATTTATCCTCCGAAAAAACCTACACCCGCAAGATCTACGAAATCCTGTTGACCTTCAAGCTGGAGCACGCGCTGACCAAAGACCAGATTCTTGAGATCTACATGAATCAGATTTTTCTCGGCAACCGCGCCTACGGCTTTGCCGCCGCTTCCGAGGCGTATTTTGACAAGCCGCTGAAAGACATCACCATCGCAGAGGCAGCCATGCTGGCCGGCTTGCCGAAGGCACCTTCCGCCTACAACCCGATCAGCAATCCGAAGCGGGCCAAGACGCGCCAGCTTTATATTATTGAGCGCATGCAGGAAAACGGCTTCATCACGGCAGCGCAAGCCGCTGCCGCAAAGACGGAAGAGCTCAAAATTAAGTCCGCCGCAGACCACACCAAAGTACACGCCGAGTACGTCGCTGAAACGGTACGCCAGCTAATGTATGCGCAGTATGGCGATGAGACCTACACCCGCGGTCTGAACGTATACACCACGCTGCGGGCAGCCGACCAGAATGCGGCTTACCAGGCTTTGCGCCGCGGCATCATGGACTTCGAACGACGCCAGATATACCGCGGCCCCGAGAAATTCGTCACCCTGCCCTCCGATCCGCAAGAACTTGAGGATGCCATTGACGATGCACTGGACGATCACCCCGACAATGGCGACGTGATGTCGGCCATGGTGCTGGAAGCGGATGCCAAGAAAATCAAGGCCATTCGCCAGAACGGGGAACCGGTCGAAATTTCCGGCGAGGGACTCAGACCGGCCCAGTCAGGCCTGTCGGACAAAGCCCCGCCGCATATCAAAATCCTGCGCGGTGCCGTGATCCGGGTTGCCAAAACACCCAAGAACACTTGGGAAATCACGCAGTTGCCCGAAGTGGAGGGCGCCTTTGTCGCGTTGGACCCGCGCGACGGTTCTATCAAGGCGCTGGTGGGTGGCTTTGATTTTGAAAAAAACAAATTCAACCACGTGACGCAAGCCTGGCGTCAACCCGGCTCGGGCTTCAAGCCGTTTATTTATTCCGCCGCGCTGGAAAAAGGCTTTACGCCAGCGACGATCATCAATGACGCGCCGCTCTTTTTTGGCGCGGGTGTGACGGGTGGCCAGCCGTGGGAGCCGAAAAATTACGACGGCAAATTTGAAGGCCCCATGACAATGCGCCGGGGTTTGGCCAAATCCAAAAACATGATCTCCATCCGTATCCTGCAGGCAGTCGGCGCCCAGAATGCACAAGAATGGATCACGCGCTTTGGCTTCGATGCAGAGAAACATCCCGCCTACCTGACCATGGCACTTGGCGCCGGATCGGTCACACCGATGCAGATGGCTTCGGCTTACTCGGTCTTTGCCAACGGCGGCTACCGCATCAATCCATGGCTGATCAGCAAGGTAACCGAGCAAAAAGGCAAGGTTCTGGTGGAAACCAAACCCAAGGTGCTGGATGAGTCAATGCGTGCCATTGATGCGCGCAACGCCTTCATCATGGACAGTCTGCTGCAAGAGGTTACCCGCTCCGGCACGGCAGCATCCGCGCAAAGGGAATTGAAGCGGCCAGACTTGTATGGCAAGACCGGAACGACCAACGATTCCATGGATGCCTGGTTTGCGGGCTTCCAGCCGACACTGACCGCCATCACCTGGATTGGCTACGACACGCCGCGTAAACTCGGCGACCGCGAAACCGGGGGCGGTTTGAGCCTGCCGGTCTGGATCCGCTTCATGGAGCATGCCCTCAAAGGCGTCCCGGTGATGGAACCCAGCGTCCCTATGGGTGTCGTCAACTCAGGCGGTGAATGGTTTTATGAAGAATACGCCAAAGGCGCTGGCGTTAGCAGCCTGGGACTCGCCGGCGCCCCGGCTGAGGGCGCACCTACCGATGTTCAGCCGTTGCCACCGGCCGACGAAAAAAAATCCATTCTTGATCTGTTTAGAAACTAAGCGGGCAGCCGGCCTGCTCGCTGGCAAAGCGCGACAGACTGGCAAAAAATTCGCCTTGCCCCTTGGTATCCATCCACTGTTCACCCTCAAATTTATAGTGGTAACCACCGGATTTGGCCGCCAGCCAGATTTCATGCAGCGGCTTTTGCAGGTTGATGATGATCTGGCTGCGGTTTGAAAAAACCAGCGTGACCATGCCACCCACGCGCTGATTGTCGATATCGGCGCGGTTCTCGTCGTTGATGCGGTCACAGCTGGCCTCGACGGCTTTGAGCAGCATCTCCGCGCGGTCCATGAATTCAGAGTCGGTCATTACAATTTCACCATGTTGCGTTTTTTTCAAATTCTAGTCAGTCCCATTGTCCTTGGCTTCAGTGCGGTGAGCCTGTTCGGCTGTGGCCAGCAGGGCGCCCTGTATTTACCCACCGAACCAGCCGCCGCACAGCGTGCCACTTTGCCTGAAACCCTGTGGCGCGCTGGCTCCGTGAAGGCATCCCAACCTGAAGCGCAGATGACCCCGTCTGCGGCCAGACCTCCCGCCAATGCAGCCTCGGCTGCCACCCCCACCCCGCAATGACCTCCCAAAATCTCCCCGGCCAGCCTCACATTGCCTACCGGAGCAATGAATTATTCTGTGAAGAAATCCGCTTAAGTGATTTGGCAAAAGAACATGGCACACCCCTGTTTGTGTACTCGAAAGGGGCCATGTTGTCCGCGCTGGCCGCTTACCAGCGCGGCTTTGCCGGACGAAACGTGCAAATCTGTTACGCCATGAAAGCCAACCCGGCCCTGGGCGTGATTCAGGTTTTTGCGCAGGCCGGCTGCGGCTTTGACATTGTCTCCGGCGGCGACATGGACCGTGTGCTGGCCGCCGGCGGGCAAGCCGACCGGATCATCTTCTCCGGCGTCGGCAAGACGCGCGCAGAAATGCGTCGCGCGCTGGCGGCCGGCATCGGCTGCTTCAATGTCGAGAGCGAGGCCGAACTCGAAGTCTTGAGTGAGGTCGCCTTGTCCATGGAGCTGCGCGCGCCGGTCAGCATTCGCGTCAACCCCAACGTCGATCCCAAGACCCATCCCTACATCTCCACCGGCCTGAAGGACAGTAAGTTTGGTGTCGCCCATGAGCGCGTGCTGCCGACCTACCAGCGCGCCGCCCAGCTGGCGGGCATTCGGGTGATCGGCATCGACTGCCATATCGGCTCGCAGATCACGCAGGCAGAACCGTACCTCGACGCCGTCGACCGCATGCTGGATCTGGTGGAGGCGATTGAAGCGGCCGGCATTCCGATTCATCACATCGATTTTGGCGGTGGTCTGGGCATCAACTACAACGGCGAGACACCACCCAGTGCCGACGATCTGTGGAAACAGCTGCTGGCCAAACTGGATGCCCGCGGCTTTGGCGAGCGGCACCTGATGATCGAACCCGGCCGCTCACTGGTGGGCAATGCCGGGGTGTGCGTCACCGAAGTGCTGTACCTCAAACCCGGTGCGCAGAAAAACTTTTGCATCATCGACGCCGCCATGAACGATTTGCCCCGCCCGGCCATGTACCAGGCATTCCACCAGATCGTGCCCTTGCAACCGCGCGCCGATGCGCCGGACACCTGGGATGTGGTGGGGCCGATCTGTGAAAGTGGCGACTGGATTGGGCATGACCGCGCCCTCGCCGTGCAGCCAGGCGACCTGCTGGCGGTACTGTCCACCGGGGCCTATTGCATGAGCATGGCCAGCAATTACAACTCGCGCGGCCGCGCGCCCGAGATTCTGGTGGAGGGCAGCCGGACGCACGTCATTCGACAACGCGAGACGATTGCCGATCAGATGCGCCAAGAGAGTTTGCTATTGATTAAATAGCTGCTTACGCTTAATACACGGTGGCTAGCGCCTTTTTTTCTTTATAAACTGGGTCAGACGCCAGCTCAACAAGACCCCCAGAATGGCGGCGTAAACAAACACGTCGGCGAAATTGTTCTTGCCGGCCCGCATCCAGAAAAAATGCAGAACCGCCAAGCCGGCCACGGCATAAATCAGCTTGTGCAACAACTGCCAGCGTTGGGCGCCCAGTGCCTTGATGGCTCGGTTGAAGGATGTCAACGCCAACGGCGTGAGCAAGACAAAAGCGGAAAAGCCGACCAGGATGAACGGGCGCTTGGCAATGTCCCTGGCGATGTCCGCCACATCAAACCCCATGTCAAACCAGCTGTAACTCAGCAGGTGGAGGATGACGTAAAAATAGACAAACAGCCCCAGCGTGCGGCGAAAGCGGGCCAGCACCGGGGTGCCGGTGATCACGCGCAACGGCGTGACCGCCAGCACCAGGCACAAAAAACGCAAGGTCCAGTCGCCGGTGGCCCGCACCAAGGCCTCCGCCGGATTGGCGCCCAATTGGTCGGTAATCGCGGCCAGCAGCAGCCAGCCAAACGGCAACAGCGACAAGCCGAACACGACCGGTTTGGCGAAGCGGTGCAGCAGAAACATGTTCACCCGCTCCGATGGCCGTGGCCTGGCGAGCACCGGCATCAGAAGAACTTCTTCAGATCCATGCCAGCGTAAAGCGACCCAACTTGCGCCTCATAGCCATTGAACATCAGGGTCTTGCGCCTTCTGGCAAACAAGCCGTCTTCGCCAATGCGCCGCTCGGTCGCCTGGCTCCAGCGCGGGTGATCCACGTTGGGGTTGACGTTGGAGAAAAAGCCATATTCATTGGCGGCCGCCTTGTTCCAGGCCGTGGCTGGCGGTTTGTCGGTGAAGCGGATTTTGACCAGGCTCTTGCCACTCTTGAAACCATACTTCCACGGCACCACCAGGCGCACCGGCGCGCCGTTCTGCTTGGGCAGCACTTCGCCGTACATGCCGAAGCTCAGCAAGGTCAAGGGGTGCATGGCCTCGTCCAGGCGCAAACCTTCCACATAGGGCCAGTCCAGCACACGGGAACCGACAAACGGCATGGTTTTGTGATCGGCCAGAGTCACGAATTCGACGTACTTGGCACTGCCGAGCGGTTCCACCTTCTTGATCAGCTCGCTCAGCGAATAACCTACCCACGGGATGACCATCGACCAGCCCTCCACACAGCGCAGGCGATAAATCCGCTCCTCCTGGGCGCTGAGTTTCAACAAGTCTTCCAGCGTGTAGCGGGCCGGCTTCTTGACCAGCCCTTCAATCTCGACGGTCCAGGGCGTGGTCTTGAGGGTGTGGGCATTTTGTGCCGGGTCCGACTTGTCGGTGCCGAATTCATAGAAGTTGTTGTAGCTGCTGGCGTCCTTGTAATCGGTCAGCTTGTCCAGCGTGACGGCGCCCGCCAGACTGGACTTCACACCGGGCAAGGCGGCCAGCTTGCCCGGGCGGGGCATCGAGCCTGCACTTTGCGCCTGGGCCTCGCGGGACGCCCAGGAAACCAAGGCCGCACCGGCGACACCACTGGCCATGAGCTTGATGAGATCACGTCGCCCCGCATAGACGCGTGGGCTCGTAATGTCGCTGGCGATCGGGTGGTTAAAGCCGTCGTGGCTGGTTTTGATCAACATGGTGCTGTCCTCGCTTTCAGAATAGTCGGGGGACGGCGGGCATTCTTACAAAAATCTGTTGCTGATCCCGCTTCAGTGTTCCGCTACCGTCTTGCGTTACAGCGTGCCGTAGCTGTGCAAACCGCTCAGGAACATGTTGACGCCAATGAAGGCAAACGTGGTCACCGCCAAGCCGGCCAACGCCCACCATGCCGCCACGGTTCCGCGCAAGCCCTTCATCAGACGCATGTGTAGCCAGGCGGCATAGTTGAGCCAGACGATCAGGGCCCAGGTCTCTTTCGGATCCCAGCTCCAGTAGCCGCCCCAAGCCTCAGCCGCCCAGAGCGCCCCCAACACCGTGGCAATGGTGAAGAAGGCAAAGCCGACGGCGATCGACTTGTACATGACGTCGTCCAGAATCTCGAAGGACGGCAGCTTGGCCGCGATCTGGCGTCGGCCAAACAGGATGCTGCCCACCACCAACGCCGAAATGCCGAAATACACGGCCCAGTAGTCACTCATGCCGCCGGCGGCCGATTTGCGAAACACAATCGGCTCAAAACACAACACAATACCGAGCAACCACAATGGCGCCAGCTTGTACCAGCGCGTCTCCGTCGCCTGCTGCTTGATCAGGTAAGCAAACGCCACCATGGCCGCCAAGGCAAAGGTGCCATAACCGATGAAGTTGGCCGGCACATGCAGCTTCATCCACCAACTCTTAAGCGCCGGCACCAGTGGTTGAATCTCATGCGCCCCGCGCACCAGCGTGTACCAGAGCAGGAAACCGACCGCCGCACTGACCACCAGCATGACAAAGGCACCCAGCGCACGGGTCTTGTACTGCGCCTCAAAGTAAAGATAGAAGGCCGCCGTCAGCCAGCAAAACAGCACAAACACTTCGTACAGATTGCTCACCGGAATGTGGCCGACATCAGCGCCCAGCAAATAACCCTCATACCAGCGCACCATGGTGCCGATCAGCGCCATGGCCACGGCTACCCACACCAAGCGCGATGCCACCAGCGAAATCGCGTCGCCCTGCCGGGGGGCAAACATGCCGACCCAGTAGAACACCGTGCTGATGAAAAACAACATGCTCATCCACAGGATGGCCGACTGGCTGGACAGGAAATATTTGAGCCAGAACACGCTGTCAGCGTTCGCCAGACTACCTTGATACGACACGATGCCCAGCAACGAAAAGCCGGCCACCGCCAGCATCAGCGTGCGCAGTGGCCGCCAAAACCAGCCCAGCGTGATGGCGGCGGGCATGGCGCCCAGCAAGATACCTTTCTCGTACACATCCATCGCGCCGTTGTAGCGCGAAAAAGCAAACAGTCCGCCCGCCAGCACAATGGCCGCAAACAACCAGTCAAACCAGTTGCGTTTGGCGAAATAACCTTCGTTCAAGGTCATGGTGGTGCCAATAGTCGTCGAAGCAGTAGTCATGTCATTTTTCCTTGATTCCAATCAGCTTGCCTTTGAGCTGCTCAAACTCGCGATCGCCATCCATGGTTTTGCGGTTGCTTGACAACGCCATGGTGGCAGTGGACCCGTCATGTCCATCGCGCGGCGCCAGCCATACCCACAGGCGTCTTTCGCGAATGTAGAGCATGGCAAAAACACCCAGGATCAGCAAGGCGCAGCCAAGATACACAATTTTCTTGCCCGGCGCACGGGCCACCTGGAAAACACTGGCCTGCACTTGGGTAAAGTCAGCCAGCTGTAACACCATGGGCGCCGGATAAACCTGTGCGTCGCTCAGAGCCAGCACCGCCTGGGTCATGAAAGCCTGGGTTTTTTCGTTGGGCTCAAATGGTTTCAGGCCGGCCCGCTCACGCGTGATTTGGGTCAACTCAAACAAGGCGCCATTCAAAATGCGAATCAGCACCTCACCCGCCTTGGCGCGCTCGCCTTCAGGCACATTGGTTTCCATGAAGTCGGCAATGGCCTGCAAACCACCCGTGGTCTTGCCATCCTTGCCCGGCTCGGCCCCGGCAAACAAAGCCAGCGCCCGCGACGCCGACGCCGCCAAGGGCTTGTTCAGATCGGGACGGCTGGCCTCCACCGCATGGGCAACATAACGCTGAATCGCCAGCTCGCGCACCGCCGGATCCGCCAGCGCCGAGCGCAGCCGGAAAAACTCGTCGGTACTGCCCTGCTCGTCCGCCGGAACCCGCAAGTAGCGATAAGGCTCGGCGGGTGAATCGCGCAGCCCCATCAGGAACACCGGGGCACCGTCGCCCATATCCACCGGCAACATGTAGTTATTAAATTCGCGCGCCTGGCCCGCCGCGTCACGCAGCTTGTAGCTGATGCTGGGCCCCACATTGCGCAGCTCTTTTTTGGTCACCGCCTTGTTGGCGGCTCCGAGCCGGGAATCAATCGACTCGCGCAAGTCCACCTTGCGCACATCAACGCCGCCGGCCTGATCACCGGCAAAATTCTCGACATTGATCACCCGCAATCCGGTGTACTCAATGGTCAGCTTTTCATCGCCATTGGTGAGCTGGGATGAACCGCCGATCACGCCCTCGATTTCAAACGGCTTGGTGGCCGCATTCATCGGCACGGCTTTGAGTTTGACGCTGGAGCCACCATCATCAAAACTGGACTGGTAAATCTCCACCCCCTTGTAATTGGCCGGATGATTCACCTCGACCCGTGCCGGGATTTTTTCTCCGCTATGAAGATCGTGGATGATGATGTCGCTGGCAAACAGCTTGGGCATGCCGGTGGAGTAGTACTCCACAATGAACTTCTTCAGCTCCACCGAAAATGGCAAATCTTGCACCAGAATGCCGTCCGATTGACTCAGGATCGCGGTGCTTGACCGCGTGCCCTCCGTCACCAGCAAATTGCCGCGAAAGGTCGGGTTGCGTTCGCTCAGGCGGTGCTCTGGCTTCACATCAGCAATCATGCCACCGCCGCTATAGACAGTCTTTCCGTTGAACCACATTTGCGCCCGCACGACCAAGTCACCATCGAGCAAGCCGCCCAGACACACCAGAACAATGGCACTGTGTGCCGCGATGTAACCGATTTTATTGACGGCGCCGGCCTTGGCGGCGACCATCCAGCCGCGCTCACCCACGCCCGACGGGTCGCGCTGCTGCAGCTTGACCTTCCAGCCGCCTCCGACCAGCATCTGGCCGATGCGCTTGGCCGCCACCTCAGGGGTTTCATCCAGCTCAGCGTGGGCCCGATGGCCAAACGCCTGCAGGCTTTGCGCACGAATGTTTTCCTTGTAGGTCCTGAGATCAACGAGGATTTTGGGGGTGTTGCGCGCAATACACAGCGAGGTGCTGGTCACCAAGAAAGCCAAGATCAGTAAAAACCACCAGGCGCTGTACACCGAGTACAAACTGACAGTGGCAAATACCTCGGCCCAGAAGGGTCCGAACTGATTGACGTAATTGGTGCTGGGTTCGTGCTGCTTGAGCACCGTGCCAATGACCGAGGCAATGCAGATGACGGTCAGCAACGAGATCGAGAACCGCATTGAAGACAGCAACTCGACGGCTGCGCGGAGCGGGCGGGAACCGGATTTGAGCTCTAAACCTTGGGAGGAGACTGTCATGGATGGCGGATTGTCGGTCAACTAAAAAAAAGGGGCAGACCATCTTTAAATGGACCTGCCCACCTTGGGGTTTGTTGCCAGCGTTTAGTTCAATCGAGAACCAAATTAACCAGCGACCCAGGCCTGCGCTTAGCGCAGGCCGGCGACGTAGTCGGCTACTGCCTTGATTTCGCGGTCATTCATCTTGGCGGCCACCTGCGTCATCTGCAGGCTGTTCTTGCGCACGCCATCACGAAAGCCGGTCAGCTGGGCCACCGCGTAATCAGCATGCTGGCCACCCAGGCGGGGGTACAGGGAAGGAATGCCAGCGCCGTTGGGGCTGTGGCAACCGGCGCAAGCCGCGATCTGACGGTCGGCAATGCCGCCGCGGTAGATGCGTTCACCCAAGGTCACCAATTCTTTGTCTTTGGCAAAGCCGGGTTTGGCAGGCTTGGCCGTCAGCCAATAAGCAATGTTCTTCATGTCGGCGTCGCTCAACGCTGCGGCGAAACCCGACATAACGGCATTGGCGCGCTTGCCTGACTTGTATTCCTGCAGTTGCTTCACCAGGTACTCCGGGTGCTGCTGCGCCAGTTTGGGGTTGGCGGGAACGCCCGAGTTGCCATCCGCCGCATGACAAGCCGCACACACCGCGGTATAACTGGCCTCGCCTTTGACCAGATCAGGCTTGGCTGCTTTCACGGGTTCCGCCTTGGCCTCGGCGTGTGGCGCAGCCGGCTTGGCCTCTTGCGCCCAGGTGGAAAAAGCAGGTGCGACCAATGAGGCAGCAAGCAATACGGTGGTGAGCAACTTCATAGATGGATGTTGTGTCAGGTGAGCAAAACAGCGTGATTCTACAATGCAGCTTCGGGTTTCCTACCTTTAAATCATGACTACCACCTCAAACCCACTGGCTTCGGCCCCCCCATCACCGTCGCCGGACATCGCCGCCAAGGCCGCTGTCGCGGTGGCATTGGGCTGGCTGCACACGGCCAAATTCCTCACGACGGCGCCCCAGCTGCACTTTTTGCCGGCGCTGGATGTGCCCGAAATTGCCTTTGTCGGCCGCTCCAATGCCGGCAAATCCACCTGCATCAACACGCTGACGCAGCAAAAGCAATTGGCCTTTGCCTCCAAGAAGCCCGGCCGTACCCAGCACATCAACCTGTTCTCACTGGGCAAGCAAGGCGTGACCGATGCCATCCTGACCGACTTGCCCGGTTACGGCTACGCGGCAGTGCCCAAAGCGGACAAGATTCGCTGGCAGCAAGTCATGGCCAACTATTTGGTGACGCGGGAAAACCTGAAGGGCATTGTGCTGATGTGCGATCCGCGCCACGGCTTGACCGAGCTGGATGAAATCCTGCTGGACATCATCCGTCCGCGGGTGGAAGAGGGCCTCAAGTTTCTGGTGGTGCTCACCAAAGCGGACAAACTGACCCGCGTCGAGCAAAACAAAGCGCTGTCCATCATGAAGTTGCAGGCCGGTGGCGGTGAAGTGCGGCTGTTTTCCGCTACCAAGCGCATCGGGATTGATGACGTCGCCACCTTGTTGTGGCAGTGGGCGCATCCAACGGCCGCTTGACCACTTGACCGCATGACGATCGAGACTTATGCCCAACCCTTGGCGCATGGCATCACCCTGAGTTGTCGGGCCGCTGGCGAGCGCGGGCGACCGGTTCTCATGTTTTTGCATGGCTTCCCGGAAGCGGCGTTTGCCTGGGACTATCTGCTGCAACATTTCTCGCGCGCCGAGAACGGCGGCTACCGCTGCGTGGCGCCGAATCTGCGCGGCTTTGAGCACTCCAGCGCACCGACTGAGGTCAGCGCCTACCGGCCCAAGCACCTGGTGCAAGACATTGCCGCCCTGATTGCGATGGAAGCGCAGAGCCAGGGCGGCCAGCTCGCCGCCTTGGTGGCGCACGACTGGGGCGGTGCGGTGGCGTGGAATCTGGCCAACCAGTTGCCCCATTTGGCAAAGCAGCTGGTCATCCTCAACTCGCCCCATCCCGGCACGTTTTTGCGCGAGCTGAAAAACAACCCAGCGCAGCAGGCCGCCAGCGCCTATATGAACTTTCTGATTCGCCCGGATGCAGAACAATTACTAGCACAGGACGATTACCGCCGCCTCTGGGCGTTTCTGACCAGCACAAAGAATGGCGCTGTGCGGCCGGCTTGGCTGACGGACGAGGTCAAGGCACAGTACCGCGCCGTCTGGCAGGCGGGCCTGAGCGGCGGCTGCAACCTGTACCGGGCCTCGCCGCTGCGCCCACCGCGCCCGCAGGATCCCGCTGCCGCTGCGATTGATCTGCCGCATGCCATGCTGACGGTCAGCCTGCCGACGCTGGTGATCTGGGCGCTGGACGATATTGCGTTGCCACCGGTGTTGCTCGAAGGGCTGGAAGCCTATGTGGCGCAACTGAGCATTCAAACCGTGCCTGACGCCAGCCACTGGATCGTGCACGAACAGCCGCAACGGGTCGCGCAATTGATCACCTCCTTTTTGCACTGACATTCGCTATTAAATTAATAGCTACTTGCGCATACAGGACGGGGGCTAGGGCCATAATACATCGCAGGTTCAAGTACGAAGTGCACCGTTTGAAAAGCGGTTGGGCCAAGAGCGA
>DAITMI010000034.1:0-26919 GCA_036835225.1 Rhodoferax sp.
ATCATGGAGCAGCTGGTGCACGCCTGGGACGTGCTGGCCACCATGACCCCGCCCGAGTACAGCGCCATCCGGCCGTTTTTGGCCAGCTCCAGCGGCTTTCAAAGCTACCAGTACCGCTGCATCGAGTTTGCCTTGGGCAACAAAAATGCCGCCATGCTCAAACCCCACGCCCACCGGCCCGACCTGCTGGCCCATGTGCAAGCCGCCTTTGAAGCGCCTGCGCTGTACGACGAATCCCTGCGCCTGCTGGCGCGCCGTGGCATCGCCGTGCCAGCCAGTCACCTAGAGCGTGACTGGACCCAGCCCTATCTGGCCAGCGACGCGGTCGAGCAAGCCTGGCTGCAGGTGTACCGTAATCCCAAAGCGCACTGGGACCTGTACCAGCTCGGCGAAGAGTTGACCGACCTCGAAGATGCTTTTCGCCTGTGGCGCTTTCGTCACGTCACCACCGTGGAACGCATCATTGGTTTCAAGCGCGGCACCGGCGGCACCGGCGGCGTGAGCTATTTGCGCAAGATGCTGGACGTGGTGTTGTTTCCCGAAATCTGGACCCTGCGCACCTCCCTGTGACCGCGCATACGCCAAGGCGTCATCCCTGCAACAACTGCCGCAACACAAACGGCAGAATGCCACCCGCGCGGTAGTAATCCACCTCAATCGGGGTGTCAATGCGCAGCAGCACCGTCAGCGACATGCGGCTGCCGTCGGCACGGGTGACCGCCAGCTGCGCATCGCTCTGGGGCCGCAGATCGGGATCGGGGAAGATGTCGATGATCTCCTTACCAGTCAGTCCCAGGCTCTGCCAGCTGTCGCCGGACCGGAACTGCAGCGGCAGCACGCCCATGCCCACCAGGTTGCTGCGGTGGATGCGTTCAAAGCTCTTCGCCAGCACCGCCTTGATGCCTAGCAACTGAGTGCCCTTGGCGGCCCAATCGCGGCTGGACCCGGTGCCGTATTCCTCGCCGGCAAACACCACCGTGGGTCTGTCATGCGCCATGTAGCGGATGGCCGCCTCAAAAATGGACATCTTCTCGCCTGCGCCATCCGCGCCCTGGTACAGCGTGATGCCGCCCTCCTCCCGCGCGCCATCGGCCTGGGCTGGAATCATCAGGTTCTTGATGCGCACATTGGCAAAGGTGCCGCGCACCATCACCTCGTGATTGCCGCGCCGCGCGCCATAGCTGTTGAAGTCGGACTTCTGCACGCCGTGCGCCAGCAGCCACTGGCCCGCCGGTGAGCTTTCTTTGATGGCGCCCGCCGGAGAAATGTGGTCGGTGGTGATGGAGTCGCCAAACAGCGCCATGATCCGGGCGCCGACCACCGATTCAGAGCCATTTAGGCCTCCAGCCCCCGTGGAATCTGTGCGAGCAGCTTCACTTTTAATAGCAAAAGAATTGAAAAATGGCGGCTCGGCGATGTAGGTACTTTGAGGCCAGGTGTAGGCGGTGCCGGCCACGCCCCTGATCTTTTCCCACAGTTTGCCGGGCTCGGTGGTAATGCGGGCGTAGTTCTCGCGGAACGCTTTGCCATTCATGGCGAACTTCATCAGCGCCGCGATTTCTTCGCTGCTCGGCCAGATGTCGCCCAGATAGACATCCCGGCCCCCGGTGCCCCGCCCCACCGGCTGCGTCATCAGGTCGCGCAGCACCGTGCCGGCAATCGCGTACGCCACCACTAGCGGCGGGCTGGCCAGAAAGTTGGCTTTCAGGTTGGGGTGAATGCGCGCCTCGAAGTTGCGGTTGCCCGACAGCACGGCGGCGCACACCAGGTCGTTTTTGGTGATCACAGCATTGAGCTCAGGCATCAAGTCGCCGGCATTGCCGATGCAAGTGGTGCAGCCGTAGCCGGCGAGGGCAAAGCCGAGTTTTTCAAGGTAGGGCAGCAGCCCGGTTTGCGTGAGGTACTCGGTGACGATGCGTGAGCCCGGTGCCAGCGAGGTCTTGATGTGCGGCTGGACGCGCAAGCCCGCCTGCACTGCCTTTTTGGCCAACAGACCTGCTGCCAACAGTACGCTGGGGTTGGAGGTGTTAGTGCAGCTGGTGATGGCGGCGATCAGCACGTCGCCATTGCCCACCTTCAGGGTCTTGTCCGCCTCGCCGGGCAATTCGCACACCCTCACGGGATCGCGCCGCGCGGCCTGCGCCGTGGCCAGCGTCGGGCGGTTGCCGACCATTTCCACCACATCGCGCGCGGCGCCAGGCCGTGGCGACGGTGCGTCATCGGCCGGGCCGCCCTCGCCGCAGCCGACCCGGTGGCGCTGCAGCAGGCGCTCGGCCGGCTGGTTGAAACCATTCTCGCCCGGGGGCTTGGAAAACAGCGACGCAAACTGGTCCGCCACCCGCCCCAGCTCAATACGGTCCTGCGGCCGCTTCGGACCCGCCAGGCTGGGGGTCACGTCGCCCAGGTCCAGCTTCACCACTTGCGAGTAATCAATCTCGCCAGCAAGCGGCACCCCGAACAGGCCCTGCGCTTTGAAGTAGGCCTCGAAAGCCTCGATCTCACCCCTGGTGCGACCCGTGCCTTTGAAGTAGTCGATGGTCTTTTCATCCACGGGAAAGAAGCCCATGGTGGCGCCATACTCGGGCGCCATATTGGCTATTGTTGCCCGGTCTGGCAAGGCGAGCGTGCGCGTGCCCTCGCCAAAAAACTCCACGAACTTGCCCACCACCTTGTGGCGGCGCAGGGTCTCGGTAACGGTGAGTACCAGGTCGGTCGCGGTCACGCCCTCGCGCAGGCGGCCGCTCAGCTCAAAGCCCACGACATCGGGCGTCAAAAAGTAGACCGGCTGGCCCAGCATGGCCGCCTCGGCCTCGATGCCACCGACTCCCCAGCCCACCACACCAATGCCATTGATCATGGTGGTGTGGCTGTCGGTGCCCACCAGCGTGTCGGGGTAGTAAATACCGTCTTTCGTTTTGTGCACCCCGCGCGCCAGGTACTCCAGATTGACCTGGTGCACGATGCCAAAGCCCGGCGGCACGACGCCAAAGGTGTCAAAGGCCTGCATGCCCCACTTCATGAACTCGTAGCGCTCGCGGTTGCGCTGGAATTCGAGCTTCATGTTCAGGTCCAGCGAATTTTTCTTGCCATAGTGGTCCACCATGATGGAATGGTCCACCACCAGGTCCACCGGCACCAGCGGCTCAATGCGCCGCGGGTCCAGCCCCAGGCGCTGCGCGGTGCTGCGCATCGCGGCCAGATCGGCCAGAAGCGGCACGCCAGTGAAGTCCTGCAGCACCACGCGCGACACCACAAACGGAATCTCCGCCGTGCGCTGCGCCTGCGCCTGCCACCCCGCCACCTGCGCCACGTGCTCTGCCGTCACCTTTTTGCCGTCGCAGTTGCGCAGCACCGATTCCAGCACGATGCGCAGCGATACCGGCAGGCGCTTGATGTTGGGAAACTTTCGCGCCAGCGCCGGCAGCGAGTGGAACCGACCCGCCTTGCCAGAGGCGGAGTGGAAGGTCTTGAGCGTCGAGCGAAAAGCGTGGGGCATGGCGGTCTCCCGGGAGGACATCAATGAGCGTATTCTGGCAGTAGGCCTATGACCTTGGTGCGTTGTGGGTGGGCAGCGTGGTGGCGATCTGACGCGCTTCAACCCCGATACAACCAGGGCAAATCCAATAGCCGCTCACCCAGCAGTTTCATGGCGGCGTCGCGGCCCCAGCGCATCGGCCCGGTGGCGTGAAATATGTGGCCGTTGCGAATAGCGCGCGTTTGCACCCGGGCATTGCGCTGCCAGCGGCGCTCGGCGTACTGACGCAAGCAATCCGGTAGATGACGGGCAGACGCCGACGCAGGGGTCAGCCCACTCGCCCCCAGGGCTCGGCCGAGCTCTGCCGCATCTTCAATCGCCATGCCAGCCCCCTGTGCCAGATAGGGCAGCATCGGGTGCGCCGCGTCGCCCAGCAGGGCCACCCGGCCTTGCGCCTGCTCATGCGCACCGCGCATTGGCGGACGAATGCTCAGCGCCCACAAACGCCAATGGTCGATGGCGTGAATCAGGTCCTGCAGAGGCGCACAGGTCGCCGCCATGTAGCGACTCAATTCGGCCGCGTTGGCGCTGTGGTCCCAATTCTGGGGATCGTCCTGGGTACGACCGTGCACGATCGCCACCACGTTGAGCCACTCCCCGCCGCGCACCGGGTACTGCACTACATGCAGCTTGGGTCCGAGCCAGGCGGTGATTTGCTGGGAGCGCAAGCGCGCCGGCAAGCTGTGCTGCGCGACCATCGCCCGGTAGGCCAGATGGCCGGTGGCGCGCGGCGCGCCGTCGTTCAACAATTGCTGACGCACCCGGCTCCACAGGCCGTCCGCGCCCACCAGTACAGCACCCTGCACCTCACGTCCGTCCTCGGTGTGCAAGGTCACACCCGCCTCGTGCTGCTCAAAACGCGTGACCGCGCTGGCCACGTTCAGGCGCGCGCCACTGTGCTGCTGCACGGCCGCCAGCAGCAAAGCATGAATATCGGCCCGGTGAATCGTCACATACGGAGCGCCGTAACGTGCCATGGCGACTGCGCCCAAGCGCGAAACGCCTAGCTCGGCGCCTGATGTGGCACAGCGCACCTGCAATCGATCGGGAAAAGCGGCCACGCCCGCCAGCGCGTCTTTCAAGCCCCAGTCATGCAGCACACGCACCACATTGGGCCCCAGCTGAATGCCCGCCCCGACCTCGCTGAATTCAGGCGCGCGTTCGAACAACTGAACCTGAGAACCCGCCCGAGCGCAAGCCAACGCCGCCGCCAGGCCGCCAATGCCGCCACCAACGATTAATGTTTGAGTCATGGGTGCGTATTTTCGCCGCAACCCTGCCGTTGACCGTGTATCGCCGGCATTGCTTGCGGGGATCCGGTTCTGTCGCTATGCTCCAATTTTTTGAAAGCGCCCACAATGAATCGCAAGACAGCACAGGACTTTGATCAGGAACTACTGATATTGTTTGATGCCTATGTGCATGGCACCATTGACCGCCGTGGTTTTTTGGATGGCGCGCAAAAATTCGCGGTGGCCGGCATGACTGCAGGCATGCTGCTGACCGCGCTCAGCCCGAATTTTGCGCAAGCACAGCAGGTGCGGCCGGACGACAAGCGCCTCAACACTGAGCGGGTGCCATACCCCTCGCCGGCGGGATCCGGCACGGTCAAAGGCTATTTGGCTCGTCCGGCCAACGCCAGCGGCCCGCTGCCCGCCATCCTGGTGGCCCACGAAAACCGCGGACTCAATCCCCATATCGAGGACATCGTGCGGCGCCTGGCGCTGGACGGCTTCATGGCCTTTGCCCCGGACGCGCTCACGCCGTTGGGGGGCTATCCCGGCGACGAAGACACGGCTCGTGAATTCTTTGCCCAACTCGACCAAGGCAAAACCCGTGAAGATTTTGTCGCTGGCGCGCGCTACCTGAAAAGCCGGGCCGACTGTAACGGCAAACTCGGCACCGTGGGTTTTTGCTGGGGTGGCGGCGTGGCCCATGTACTGGCCACGCGCCTGCCCGACCTCAGTGCCGCCGTGTCTTTCTACGGCAACCACCCCGCCGTGGAAGATGCCGCCAAAGTAAAAGCCCCTCTGCTGATTCACTTTGCCGCTGTTGACGAGCGCATCAATGCCGCCTGGCCTGCGTATGAAGCAGCGCTCAAGGCCGCCGGGGTGCGCTACACGGCCCATCTGTACCCCGGCACCCAGCACGGTTTCAACAACGACACCACCCCGCGCTTTGACGCCGCCAGTGCCAAACTGGCGTGGGAGCGAACGCTAGCGTTCTTCAACAAAACCCTCCAAGGGTAAATCAAGTTTGCAGAAGAGGCTGTAACGAAATTTTGTCATCCCGGCGCAGGCCAGGATCCATGCAGGCATCAGCGCAAGTGCTTGCGTGGCACCTTCGTTCGGCCCGCCACCTGGCAAGCACGGCGATAGGCCTGCAGCGTTTTTTGGGCACGGCCCAGCACACTGTCATCGGCAAAGTCGCCCACCGCGCTCGCCATACCGAATGGGCATCCAGTGAGCAACTCCATGCCGTCGCTCACATGCTCCACCGTGTAGATATGGAACAAACCTTGGCTCACCGCAGCTACGATCTTGCTTTCTAGCATCAGGTGGCGTCGGTTACGGTGGGGGATCAGCACGCCTTGCTTGCCATCCAGCCCAGCCTTTTCACAAATGCGAAAGTAGCCTTCAATTTTCTCGTTGACCCCGCCCACCGGCAACACTTCCCCATGCTGGTTGACCGCGCCAGTCACGGCAATGCCCTGCTTGAGCGGCAGGCCCGATAGCGACGACAGCAGCACATACAACTCTGCGCAGGACGCCGAATCCCCCTCGACGCCGGAGTATTCCTGTTCGAACACGATCGATGCATTCAGCGCCAGCGGCGCGATGTGGGCGAACAGGGCCGACAGGTAGCTGTGCAGTATCAGAACGCCCTTGTCATGGATGGGGCCGGACATTTCCACCTCACGCTCGATGTTGAGCAAGCCCTCGCTGCCGGCATAGGTACGCGCCGTCACTCGCACCGGAAAGCCAAAACGGTAATCCCCCAAATCGAGCTGTGTCAGGCTGTTGAGTTGGCCTATTTTTTCACCCGACAAACTGATCAGCCGGTCACCGTCAGTGATGGATTCTTGCAAACGCTGGTCCGGGTAGTCATGGCGCAAGTTGCGCGCCTGCAATGCAGTCTCTACGTCGGCCGCGCCCACCAGCGTGCCCGCATGCGCGCGGCACGCGGCAGCGGCCTCCATCACCAGCGCCTCGGTGCGGGCGAAGATGGCACTCTGGCGCGCCTGGTCATCGACTTCGCGGTGCGAATCCTCCAGCAAGCGCACCACTGCCGCTGCAGCAAAATGCGGCAGACCCAAGCGCCTGCAGGTATGGGCCACAAACACCGCTGAGGCGCTGTAGGTTTGGGCGTTTGCCGAGAAGCTCTCGGCAAAGTCCACCTTGACCCGAAAGCGCCGGGCAAACTCGGGGTCGGCCTCCTGCAATTCATAGTACTGCTCGATTGAGCCAATCAGGACAATCTTGACCTCAATGTCCACCGCCTCCGGCTCCAGCGACACGGCTGCCATCGGCGTGATCAACGGCCCCGGATCTTCGATCTGCAACCTGCCGCTGCGCAAAAAACGCCGCAGTTTTTCCCACACCAATTCATCGGTCAGCAGGTCGCGCAAATGCAGCATCAGAAAACCGCCATGCGCCTTGAGCAGACTGCCGGCGCGGATGCGGGAAAAATCGGTCAGTAGCGCGTCCTCTTCCGGCTGGTACTCAATGCTACCGAACAGGGATCGGAACGAGGGATTGTCCTCAATAATCACCGGCGCACCCGCCAGCCCGTCGTTGTCCACCAACAGGTTCACGCGGTAACGGGACAACAAGGCGGCCAAGTCCTCTTGCCGGAGTTCTTCATCAACATCGGACACCCGGAACAACTCCAGGTTGTCCAATACGTCGAGCATGACCTGGTCCAGATAGGAGCCGAGCGTGACGCCATCCTTGAGCGGAGCCTTCAGACCCAGCCGGATTTCCTGCAACTCGTGCGCCAGCAGCGGCTTGACAACCTGGCGTCGCAACGCGGCCAAGCCTTCATTCATGACCTGCATCATCGGCCTGGTCTTATCCAGAAAGCGGGTGATTTCTTCACGTAATTCCTGCTCGGCCTGGTCGACCTGGGCCCGGCGCTCCTTGGGCAAGGAGCGGGCCTCGCTCTCGGTCAATGCATTGCCTTTTTCACCCAACAAGGTAAACACCAAATGCCCGTTTTCGCGGTACAGGGCGAAACTGCGCGTCTCGGCAAAGGCGTCGAGTTCAGCGTAGGCCTTGGCTTCTTCGAGCTTGTAGGTTTTTTCAAGGTGCTCACTCTCTGCCTTGAAATCCGGACCCTCCAGCCGCTGCGGAATTTCTCGTTGCAGTGTCTTACTCATTTGCACCATCAGTTGCCGCAGCAGGCGCCCCTGCCCCGGCGGTAGGCGCAGCGCGCGCGGCTTGTCAGGTGCAACAAAGTTGTGCAGGTAACACAAATCAGGCGGCACCGCCTTGTTGACAGCCACCGCCTGCATCACCTGCTGCAACAATGAAGATCGCCCGCTGCCGACCTCGCCCAGCACAAACAGGTTGTAATCGGGCTGATCCATGTCAAGACCAAAGCGCGCTGCAGTTTGTGCGCGTGCCTGCCCGATCCAGGGCAACGGCAGTTGCAGCAACTCAGACGTATCGGAGAACCCGAGCGATTCAGGATGGATGGTGACGCGAAGCGCATTCGGCGTCAGGCTTGAAATGGACATTTTGTGATGCGCTCGGCAAATTTCCCACGCTTCTTTGGCGTCAATGCTGTTCAGTTTTGCCTAATTTCCAATATAAGCTTTGACATGGCGCATGCTTGTCGTTCTTTTAACTGGCCCAATATCCTGACAATGATTCCTTTTTCTGTACTCGACCTGTCCCCTGTCGTGCACGGCGGTGACGCTGCGCAGTCGTTTCGCAACACCCTGGACCTGGCCCGGCACGCGGAACGCTGGGGTTACCAGCGCTACTGGCTGGCGGAGCATCACGGCATGCCGGGCATTGCCAGCGCCGCGACCTCGGTGCTGATCGGGCATGTGGCAGGCGGCACCTCCAGCATTCGGGTGGGGGCCGGCGGCATCATGCTGCCCAATCATTCGCCACTGGTCATTGCCGAGCAGTTTGGCACGCTGGAGTCGCTTTACCCTGGCCGCATCGACCTCGGGTTGGGCCGCGCGCCCGGCTCGGACCAGATGACCGCGCGTGCCCTGCGCCGCAACCTGAACTCGGATGCTGATCAGTTCCCTCGCGATGTGGTCGAACTGATGGATTATTTTTCAGCCGAATCAATCAACCCGGTGCACGCGGTGCCCGGCCAGGGGCTCAACGTGCCGATCTGGATTCTCGGCTCCAGCCTGTTCGGCGCGGAGTTGGCCGCCGTGCTGGGTCTGCCCTATGCCTTCGCCTCCCATTTCGCGCCGCAGCAGATGATGCAGGCCATCGCCCTGTACCGGGCCAACTTTCGTCCCTCGGCGCGCCTGGCAAAACCCTACGTCATGCTGGGCTTCAATGTGTTCGCCGCCGATAGCGACGAAGAAGCGGCGTTTCGGGCCACCTCGATGCAGCAGGCCTTTGTGAACCTGCGCAGCGGGCGCCCGGCGCGCCTGCCGCCGCCGGTGGCCGACTACCCGAATCGGGTTGGTCCGGCGGAACGTGCGCTGCTTGACAGCGTGTTGTCATGCTCGGCGATTGGCGCACCGGGTACCGTGCGCGCCAGCCTGAATGCGTTTATCGAACGCACCGGGGCCGATGAGTTGATGATTACCTCGCAAATTTATGATCATGCCGAGCGGTTGCGCTCGTACGAGCTCACCTCTGGCCTATTTTCCGCGACATCTGTCACCGGTTTTTGAGAAGGAGCCATCATGAACGAAGACCCCATCGACGCCACCGCCAAGCGCAACATCTGGCTGCGAGGCCTGCTGATGATCCTGATGGCCCTGGCCTACCAGCTGGCCAGCACCTTGCTGTTTGTGGTGGCCCTCATCCAGTTTGTGCTGGCACTGGTCAGCGATGCACCCAACCCACGCCTGATGGCGTTTGGCCGCAGCCTGGGGCGGTATCAAGGCCAGAACGCCAACTTTGTCAGCTTTGCCGCTGATGAGCCGCCTTTTCCGTTTGCCGACTGGCCCTCGAGCGATTAGTTGTCCGGTCCTACAGCAGCAGCGAACCAAGATCGTTGACCGTTTTCTTGCCGTCCGCCACGATCAGCACCCGCGGTTGCATCACCTTCAAGGCATGGCTGGGTTCGTATTCGATTCATTGCTCATCGCGTACAACAATGATGCGTTCTTCATGAGACAGGCATTTCCAATACCGGCTCTGCTTTGGAGCCAGAACACGGCCTCGTCGGACGCACCCAACAGGTAGACTCTATCCTCGAATACTTCAAGCGCTTGTCACCTGTGATGCACACCCTAGAACAGCTACGCACTGGCCAACTGCAGGATACGCAGCGCCTGAAACTGGCCAGTGGTCTGACCGAGTTCCCAAGAGAGATTTTTGATCTGGCCGACACGCTGGAAATCCTCGACCTGTCCGGCAATGCCCTGTCATCGCTACCCGGTGATCTGCCAAGGCTGGGGAAGCTGCGCATCATCTTCTGTTCGAACAATCAGTTCACGGAGCTGCCAGACATCTTGGGGCAGTGCCCTCGGTTGAGCATGATCGGGTTCAAGGCCAACCGGATCCGCAAGGTGTCGGCAAAATCGCTACCCGCGACACTTCGTTGGCTGATCCTGACCGACAACCAGATTGAAGAATTGCCGCCCGAGATCGGAAACTGCAAGCACCTGCAGAAGCTGATGTTGGCCGGTAACCAACTGCGGGGGCTGCCCGCCGAGCTGGCCGCCTGCTCCCACCTGGAATTGCTGCGTATCGCGGCCAATCGCCTGACCGAACTGCCCAGCTGGCTGCTCTCTCTGCCCCGACTGTCGTGGCTGGCGTATGCCGGCAATCCGTTTTGCGAGCCACACGAGGTGGCCGCGCGCACCGACGCGCCGATCACCGGCATCCACTGGGATGAATTGCAGATTCAGCATCAACTGGGTGAAGGGGCGTCCGGCGTGATCCATCAGGCCGAATATCGCAGCGGTGCTGTTTGTCAGCCTGTCGCCGTGAAGCTGTTCAAGGGAACGGTGACCAGCGATGGCTTGCCGCAGTGCGAGATGGCCGCCTGCATCACCGCCGGCGAACATCCAAATCTGATCCCGGTACGGGGTCAGCTGAGGGGTCACCCGGCAGGTGCCGAGGGTTTGGTGATGTCTTTGATCGACCCGGATTTCCGCAACCTGGCAGGACCACCCAGTTTGGAGTCTTGCACCCGCGACATCTATGCAGCAGACACCTGTTTCGATCTGGCGCCAGCGCTGCGCATTGCCCACGGCATCGCGGCGGCGGCAAGTCATCTGCACCGCCAAGGCATCGTCCATGGCGATCTATACGGCCACAATATTCTGCACTGCGGTCAAGGGCGGGCCTTGCTGGGTGACTTTGGGGCTGCTTCACGCTTCGCTCCGGGCTCGATAGATGCCCATGCGCTTCAACGGATTGAGGTGCGTGCTTTCGGTTTTCTACTGGAAGAACTGATCGAACGATGCCGTGCACCGACTGAGGCCCAACACATTCTGGAACGCTTGGTCAGCTTGAAAACAACCTGTCTGAATGACGCAATTGAGTGCAGGCCCCTCTTTGAGGAGGTTGAACGGATACTGTCCGAGCTCAAGGGATAGCAGCTAAGCTGGTCGGTCCGCAGCTGGGTACGCTGCCAATACCGCTTGCTTCGATCTCTCCGACTCTCAAAGACTCACAGCGCCTGCCCCAATCGCCCAATCCCCTCTTCGATCTTCTCCACCCCCACCGTCGCAAAGCTGAGGCGAAAGGTGGCCAGATCAGGGTCATGCGCAAAGAACGGTGCGCCCGGCACAAAGGCGACGCCCTTGTCGATGGCGCGCTTGGCAAAGTCGGGGGCATTGCTGCTCTTGCCATCAGCACCGGTGAGCCTGGCCCAGAAAAACATGCCGCCCTGAGGCTGGTTGAACTCAATGGCGTTGCCCAGCTCGCGGCGTAACGATTCGGCCATGACGCGGGCGCGTTCGGCATACGTTTGGCGCACTACCGCCAGCGCAGCGTCCAGACGATTGAGCGTGAGGTAGTGCGCGGCAATAGCCTGGCTCAGGTTGCTGGTGTGGGCATCGCTGAACTGTTTGCACATGGTGGCATTGGCCAGCAAGGCGGGCGGCGCAATCAGCCAGCCGACGCGCAAACCCGGAGACAGTATTTTGCTAAACGATCCGCAATGCGCCAGCCAGTCGCGGCTGCCGGGCACCTGATCACTCAGTGCCAGCAGGCTGGGGGGTGGCGCGTGGTCGAAGTACAACTCGCCATACGGGTCGTCTTCCACCACCAGCGTTTGGGTGCGCACAGCGATTTCCAGAATGCGCTTGCGCCGCGCCAGGCTGAGCATGGCGCCGCTGGGATTGCCAAAGGTCGGGATGAGATAAACCAGCTTCGGTTTGTGTTCTTCAATGAGTTTTTCCAGTTGGTCCACATCCACGCCATCGGCGTCGATTGGCGCGCCGATCAGCTGCGCGCCGTACAGGCGAAAACACTGAATGGTAGCCAAAAAGGTGGGCGCCTCCACAATCACCTTGTCGCCGGGCGAGATCATGGTCTTGCCGATCAAGTCCAGCGCCTGCTGGCTGCCGGTGGTGACGATCAGGCCCTCGGGCGTGACCGTGGCCCCAGCGCCACTGCCCGCCCCGCCCTTGTTGGCCATGAAGGTGCTCAAGGCCTCGCGCAACGGCTGGTAGCCTTCGGTGGCGCCATATTGCAGCACCGGGCCGGGGTTGGCCGTGAGTACCGCGTTGCTCGACTCCTTGATGCCTGCCACGTCGAACAGCGCCGGGTCAGGAAAGCCGCCGGCAAAGCTGATGATGCCGGGCTTGCCCAGCAGCTTGAAGAGTTCGCGGATGGCGGAGGTTTCGACGTTGTTCAGGCGGTCGGCGAATTGCATGGGGTCTTTCATTTCTTTTTCCCCATCAGGCGAGGGACGGGGCGATTGCGGTAGTCTTGCCATTATTATGCAGACTGCCCACACCCAAAGAATGCATGACACCAGCTGATATTGAAGGCTTTTTTGCCACCCTCAAGGCCGCCAACCCGATGCCTGCGACCGAACTGGAGTACAGCTCGGTGTTTGAATTGCTGGCCGCCGTGTTGCTGTCGGCCCAAGCCACCGACGTCGGTGTCAACAAGGCGACGCGCCGTCTCTTTGCGGTGGCCAACACGCCCCAAAAAATACTGGATCTCGGCGTAGAGGACCTGGAAAGTTACATCAAGACCATTGGCCTGTTCCGCTCTAAAGCGCGGCACCTGATGCAAACCTGCCAGATCCTGGTGGCTCAGCATGGCGGCGTGGTGCCGCGCACGCGCGAAGCGCTGCAGTCCCTGCCCGGTGTTGGCCGAAAAACGGCCAATGTGGTGCTCAATGTGGCCTTTGGCGAGTCCACCATGGCAGTGGACACCCACCTCTTTCGTCTGGGCAATCGCACCGGGCTGGCGCCGGGCAAAACGCCGCTGGAAGTGGAGCACAAACTGCTCAAACGCATCCCGCCCGCGTACCTGGTGGATGCCCATCACTGGCTGATTCTGCACGGACGTTATGTCTGCCAGGCGCGCAAGCCTTTGTGTTGGCAATGTGGGGTGAGCCAGTATTGCAGTTTCAAAACCAAGACGCTGCACCCCGTCTGAGCCGGCCTTTTCGACGCTGATAACCATCCACAATGCAATGATAATTATGATTTTCAGCGCACCAAAATACCAATGAACCTTATCGACCCTCGAACTGTCATCCTGTTAGGCAGCGTCATGAGCGGCTTGATGTCATTGGTGCTGTATGCGCTCAAGCGAAGTTACCCAGCGTCCATCAAGGGTTTGGGCGAATGGTCTGCCGCACTGCTGATGGTTTTTTTGGGTGCGGCGCTCGCTATTGGACACGGCAAGCTGCCTGATGTTGTCAGCATCTCCATCGCCCGACTGCTGGTCGGAGCGGGGCTCTATCTGGCTTATGTCGGCACCCAGCGCTTCTTCGGCGTCACGCCCCGCCTGGTGCCATGGATGGCATTGATCGGGGGGGTGCTGCTGATCCAACTCTGGTTCACCTTCGTGGCGCCGAATTACCACATGCGCCTGATTTTCTCCAATGTGCTGGCGGTATACCTGTTTGCGGTGCATGCGTATCTGGTGCTCAAGCACGGTTCGCCCACCTTTGCCAACGCGCTCACTACCGGTGTGCTGGTGGCGATGGCGGCCATTCAACTCATGCGATTGGTGACCTCCTTCATCTGGCCAGTGGGCAGCGATATTTTCGAGACGGCGCCCCATCACTTGATCTACGTCGCCAGCTTCGTGTTCTGCATTCTGTTGCTCTCCATCAGCACCGTGCTGATGGCCGGGGACCGCTTACGCACCGAGCTGGAGCACCTGGCCACCCACGATTCCCTCACCAATGCCCTGACGCGCCGGCATATGGACAATGCCTGTCAACAAGAGCTGGAGCGTTGCCGCCGCCATGGCCGCAGCATGGCCCTGCTGATGATCGATCTGGATCATTTCAAGGCGATCAACGACACCTATGGTCATCAAGGTGGCGATCGGGTACTGATCAACTTCGTGGCCAAGGTCAACGCCCTGCTGCGTCGCCCCGACCATTTGGGGCGCCATGGTGGTGAAGAGTTTGTAGCGCTGTTGCCAGAAACCTCGCTGGAAGAGGCTATTCTCGTGGCCGACCGGATTCGCGAAGTCTGTGCCATAGTCACTCAGGAGCCCTCTTGCACCGTAAGCATTGGCGTCACCACAAACCGACAAGATAATGACACCGTGGAAACAATGCTGGCGCGTGCCGACGCCGCCATGTACCGCGCCAAGGCCAACGGACGCAACCGGGTAGAAACTTCTTGATCAGCCCTGAAGTCCCCACCTGTGCATCGTCGGTGTCCTGGTGAAAGCTTGTGAGCTTGATGAAATCAAGGCAGACAAAACACCCGGCTCGAAATGCTGCTCAATGTAGTCAGCCAGCCCATCAAAGACCGAGTCCAGCGTGGGTACCGGATCAGTCAGACTGGCACCAAACAGGGCTTGCAAAGCGGCAGGGTCTTCAAATAGGCCATGCAGGTACAAACCCAGCACATTACCAGCGCCGTTCTGCCAGGCCAGGCCACCGGGCATCACCGCGCGGGCCACATCGCCACTTTTAGCCATGGCGGGATGCTGCTGCGTTTGGCCGTGGTGAATTTCATAGCCGGCCACCTGAACCCCAGCCAGCGCCGCCCAAGGGGCGCCGGGTGCCATGCCGGCGGCGAAGCGGGTTTGTGTGCGCTGCACAGTTTTGTCGGCCTCGAACACGGTCACCAGCGGCAACAAGCCCAGGCCCGGTGCGTTGCCCAAATAGGCATGTTCGATGCCATGTGGGTCAATCAGCGCCTCGCCCAGCATTTGCAGTCCACCGCAAATGCCCAGCACCGCCCCGCCCCGCCCTGCGTGGTCGGCAATGGCGCGGTCCAGCCGCTGTTTTCGCAGCCAGGCAAGGTCGCCACTGGTGTGTTTGGAGCCGGGCAGGATGATCCAGTCCGTCGGCGCCAGGCCCGCCAGCTCTGTGGGGGAGCGCACCCAATGCAGGCGCACACCGGGGATGTTTTTGAGCGGCTGGAATTCGTCCAGGTTACTGATGCGCGGGTAGGCAATGACGGCGATGGTCTTTGTCACCACACCGGCGACCGTGCTGCGGTCATCGAAAACACCGTCTTCTTCCGGCAAGCCGTGTTGCCACCACATCGGCAGTGTGGCCACCGTTGGCACGCCGGTGAGGTCTTGCAGCATCTGCGGCGCCGGGGCCAGCAGACTCGCATCGCCACGAAACTTGTTGAGCACGTAGCCCTTGATCAGCGCCCGTTCCTGCTCGGGCAGCAGCGCCCAGGTGCCGTACAGATGCGCAAAGGCGCCGCCGCGGTCGATGTCGGTCACCAGCAGACAAGCGGCATGGCTGTGCAGCGCCACCCGCATGTTGACGATGTCGGACGCTGACAGGTTGATCTCGGCCGGTGAACCAGCACCTTCGATCACCACCACGTCGTTCTCGGCAATCAATGCGTCGAGCGCCGCTGCAATCTGCGGCCAGACGCTGGCACTGCGCCCGCGCCACGGCATGTTGGACAACGCTTCATCCATCTGCCCCATCAGCACCACCTGGCTGTGGGTGTCGCGCTCGGGCTTGAGCAGCAGCGGGTTCATGCGCACATCGGGCACCGCGCGGGCCGCGAGGGCCTGAAAGTATTGGGCGCTGCCAATTTCACCGCCGGCATTGATCGACGAACCGGTCGCATCAGCGACAACCCGCGCGTTGTTGCTCATGTTCTGCGCCTTGAACGGCGCGACTTTCAAGCCCTGGCGGGCGTAGTAGCGGCACAGGGCAGTGGTGAGCCAGCTTTTGCCGGCGCCGCTGCTGGTGCCGAGCACCATCACGCATTTGGCGGTCATGTCATTCCTCGGTTGAGTGGTGTGGCTGTTGCTGAACTGGCCGGACGAAATTTTGTGGTTCGCACTGAGCGTGGTCGAACGGCTCTTCGAGGCGCTCCGTCATGAATTGCCATGCAATTTTCAGGGCATTTTGCGCCGCAGGAAGCGGCACACCGACCGGCACATGCCTTGGCAGGCCAAACGCAGCCGTGCCTTTGCTATCGCCGGTATTGACGTCTATCGTCATTGCGAGCAACGAAACCATCCATGTCACCGGGGAATGGATTGCGTCGCTTGGCTCGCCATCACGGCCCGTGGCATCGCCACCCACTGGTCGCTCACGGCGTGAATGGCGATGCGGTGGTCAAACACCTCTTCCAGCGCCCGGTGCGTCGCAGCATCAGCACAGGGGCCTTGATGGGTGACGCGGCCCTGGGCCATGACAACCATTTCATCGGCTTGCAACGCCATCGATATTTCGTGCAAGACGCTGACCACCGTGCGGCCCTGCTGAACCAGGTCACGCACCATCGCCAGCCAGTCGGCCTGGTGCGGCGGGTCGAGGTTGGCCAAGGGTTCGTCCATCAGCAGCACCTGCGCCTGTACCGCCAGTGCCCGCGCCAGCAGTACGCGCTGGCGTTCACCACCGGACAGCTGGCCCAGCGTGCGGCCGCGCCAGTCCCAGGCTTGAGTGGCTTTGAGCGCTTGCGCCACCGCTGCGTGATCGGCGTCACTGGGAGCAGCCAGCCAGGCTTGGTGCGGCAGGCGGCCCAGCATCGCCACATCCCACACGGTCAAATCATCAGCCGTTGCTTCGTTCTGCCCCAGCCAGGCCAGTTGCTGCGCGCGCAGGCGCCCTGGCAAGGAACCTAGCGGCTGGCCCAGCAACATCACTGCCCCCTCGTGCGGCAGCAAGCCTGCCAAAACCTTGAACAAAGTCGATTTGCCCGCGCCATTGGGCCCGACGATGCTGGTCCAGCGGCCGGCCGGCAAGGCCAGGTCGATGCCCTGCAATACTTGAACATTTCCGAGACTAGCCCTTATGGAATGGGCGCTGATAGCTATTGAATGCATAGCATGCTTCACAAACCAGCCGCTGACGAAGCGCGGCTGTTGCGGTGCATCAGCCACAGCAAGTAGCCACCACCCAGCACCGCGGTCAGCACGCCCACTGGCAACTCCTGCGGCGCCATCAGCCCCCTTGCCAGCATGTCTGCGGCCATCAGCAAGACCCCGCCCATCAGGCTGGACAGCCAAATCAGACGGCCATGGGTGGTTTTGGCAAATGCGCGCACCAGATGCGGCGCCGCCAGACCGACAAAGGCAATCAGCCCGGTTTGCGCCACGGCCGTGCCGGTGGCCAGCGCCAGCACTGCCACCAGCGCGGCGCGCATTTGCGGCAAGGGCAGGCCCAGGCTGGCGGCCGTGGCCTCGCCCAGCGAGAGACCATCCAGCACATGGCTGAGCATCCAGGCCACCACCATGCAGACCAGCCAAACGCCGGCCATCAAGCCACAGGCGGTCCAGCCGACAAAGCCGGTACTGCCGAGCATGAAGGCCTGCATCGCCTGCATCACCTCCGGCACCATCAGCATGGTGAGTGATGCAAAAGCGCCCAGCACCACGCCGACAATGACGCCGGCCAGCAGCAGGCGCAGTGTGTGCTGCACGCCTTTGGCCAGTAACAGCGTGAGCAGCACGGCGCCGACCGCACCCGCAAACGCGGCCCCGGTCAGCCCCAGGCGTACCAGCCACGGCGTCGCAAACGGCGACACACCGAAGAACATCAAGGCCAGCGCCACCCCGAGCGAGGCGCCCGAGGCACTGCCCAACAGATAAGGATCTGCCAGCGGATTGCGAAACAGCCCTTGCGCCACGGCACCGGCCAGGCCCAGCAAAGCGCCCGCGGCCCAGGCACCCAGGGTGCGCGGCAGGCGAATGTCCCAGACGATCTGCAGCGCCACCGGATCGCGCCAAGCTTGGAGCACGCTCTCAAACCCGGTGCTGCCGACGCTGGCGCCCAGCAAGAGCAAAAGCACACTAACCAGCAGCAAACCCGCCCCCAGCAAAGAGGCGATGCCTTGCCCAGGCCGCTGATGGGACAGATCGGTCACGGTGCTTTGTCCAGCAAACATTGCGCCATGATGCGCGCGCCCTCCGCCATGCGGGGGCCGGGCCGCACCAGCACATCGGACTGCGCCACGCTAAACACACACACCCGACGCTCCCGGATGGCACGGATAGCGGACCAGCCAGGGCGCCCCTCCATCCCGGCGTAGTTGTGGTCGCCGACCATGATCACATCCGGATTGGCGCGCACCACGTATTCGGGGTTGAGTTTGGGGAACGGGCCCAGGCGGGCCGGAACGATGTTTTTGGCACCCAAGCGGGTCAGGGTTTCGCCAATAAAAGACGCCTCCCCGGCGGCGTAGGGTCCGCGGTTGGTTTCAAAGTAAACCCGTGTGTCCTTGACGCTGACGGGCAGAGATTGCGCTGCCGCCGACACCGCGGCGTCGATCACACGCCAGACGCGTTGTGCATTGGGCACGTCCAGGACCTGGCCAACCTTCTCCAACACATGGCGCACATCGGCATGGCTTTTGGGCTCCAAGGCCACGACCTTGATACCCAGCGACTGCAATCGTTCGCCCACCCGTGACGACGTGGCCATTAGCACCACGTCGGGCTTCAGGGCGACGATGGCTTCAATATTCGGATCCAGCCCGCCGCCCACCTGGGGCAAGGCGCGCACACTGTCGGGAAAGTTGGAATAGCGGTCCACGCCCACCAGCCGCTGGCACTGCCCTAGCTCGCACACGGTCTCGGTCAACGACGGCAGCAAACTAACGATGCGCTGTGGTGCCTGGGCGAAGGTCACCGTCACGCCCCTGTCGTCGATGACTTGCAGGGCCTTCGCTGCGCCCACAGCGGTCAGACCACTGGCAGCGACCAGGCACAGCAAGCACTTTTTAAGCCTGTCATGGCGAGCCTGAGCGGCAATCCACTTCATCAGGCGTCTCTCCAAGTCACACCGGTTTTATCCATGCAGACGGCTCCAATCCAGCACGATGCGGTGCAACTGCGCCACGCCATCCGTCAGCGCGGCAGGGCCGGGCTGCAAAATATCGGCCGACTTGATTTCAAACAGTTGCCGGTTTTTGACGGCATTCACATTCTCCCAACCCGGCCGCGCCGCCACTTTCTCGGGTCGGAATTTCTTGCCGCACCAGGAGCCGATGATGATGTCGGGGTTGCGCCGCACGATCTCTGCCCCATCAGCAATGATGCGATTCTTGCCCAGGGACTGGGTTGCCAGCTCGGGAAAGCAATCATCGCCGCCGGCCATGCCGATCAGCTCGGACACCCAGCGAATGGCGCTGATGTGGGGGTCATCCCATTCCTCAAAGAATATTTTGGGTCGGCGAGGCAGAGAAGCCGCGGCTTCCGCAATGGCTGTCAGTTGTTGCTGCATGACTGCCATTTGTGCCAGGCCGCGCTCGCCCTGCCCCACCATGGCGGCCACCTGGTACAGCATGGAAAATATCTCGGCCACGCTGCGCTGGTTGAAAACGGTCACCTGTACGCCCTGGCGAATCAGCGCCGCAGCGATGTCGGCCTGCAGGTCGGAAAAGCCGAAGACGCAATCCGGTTCAAGCGCCAGAATCTTGTCGATCTTGGCGCTGGTAAAGGCGCTGACCCGAGGTTTTTCAGCCCGGGCACGCGGTGGACGCACGGTGTAGCCCGAGATGCCGACGATGCGGCGCTCTTCACCCAGCAGATAAAGCCACTCGGTCGTTTCCTCGGTCAGGCAGACGATGCGTTGCGGGCCCAGACTTGCCGAAGACATGTCATCGTCTGCCATAGTGACTCCCTCCTACTTTCTAAGTCGCCTTAGAACTTGACCCGTACCGACGCCGTGACGGTACGCCCAGCCTCCGGATAGATGGAGGTGACGGCGCCCGATTTATCACAAGCATAGGCCTGGGTGTAGTACTTTTCATCGGTCAAATTCGCAACGCCCAACGCGAACTCGGCATTGCGAAACTGGTAGGCATAGCGCAGATCCACCGTCGCATAACTGGGCATTTTGCAGGCGTTGGCGAAGTCAGGGCTCTGCTCGGCCATCCAGGTCACGCCCCCGTCCAGCGTGTGCCCTGGCGCAGGACGCCAGTCCGCTCTTACCGCTATGGTCTGGCCGGGGACTAGCGCCATGTCTTTGCCTGCGTAGGCGCCTGAGGTGAACGTGGCCTGCCGCACAGCAGCGTTCACACGCACGTCCAGTGAAGGGCTGAGCACCTGTCTGACTTCCAGCTCCAGCCCCTGTCTTTGGGTTGGATCAAGGTTGACGTTGGCGCCGTTGGAGCCAAATATGCTGTACGGGCCGACTGCTGCGGGGTTGTACCCAATTTCGTTTGTGAGGTCATTGCGGTACCACCTCACATCAACTTGGCCCGCCGCCAGCTTCCAGCGAGCGCCCAGTTCGAGATCCCTTGATGTCTGGGCCTTCAAAGGCACGCCCGGCGTGCTGAACGAAAACTCGTCCACGTTGGCCAGCCGAAAGCTGCTGCCAACGCGGCCATAGACCGTGACGTCTTTGATCACCGGCTGACTCACACCCACGTCCCATGCGTTCAAACGGTCGTTCAAATCCGTGGCGGACGAAGCTTCCGTCTTCTTAATCGCTTCGGTACGCCAGCCCACACTAAGCCGCGTGCCAGCGGAGGAAAAGATCAGGTCATCTTTCAGGTAAAACGCCGACGATCGGGCCGTTGCAAGGATGCCAACTGGGGTGGTCCTATCCCAGGCGCCGTCGTCATACCCGATCACGAAGACATTGGCATTCGAGCCAACTTTCCCTTCGTGCCGGGCTCGCAGGCTGTAGTTCGACGCATCCACGTTGTAACCATAAGGCTTTCCAGAAAAGATGCTGGTAGTTTCTTTGGAACGCTGATTCGCGTCCGCAGCCAATTGCCAGTCACCCAGGCTAGCTTCGACAAACATCCCGGCGTTCTCTCTCTTGATGGAACCTGAGTCAGTCGGGGTACTGGCCTGGTGCGGATCGGCGGCGTAAGCCGCAGCCGACAACGCGCCCGGCAAGCCGCTGTCCAAAGAGCCTCGGCCGGCCCGGACGCCCAGGCGCACACCCCCGTTACTCCATTGGCCCGAAACCGCTTGGTTGTTGGAGACCGATGCAAAATTCTGCCGGTGCCCGTCACTGCGGCGGTCATCGGCCGATACGTCCACCGAGTAACCACCTGAGGCCAGCACCGCACTGGCGCGAACGTCCTGCAAACCGTTGCTACCGGTGGCGCCGTACAGCTGCGCCGAGTTGACCCTTTTGACACCGGCTCCGGCCTTGGTCGTCACAACGATGACACCACCGGTCGCACCTTCCCCGTAAAGCACCGAACCCGTGCCACGCAAGACCTCGATCCTGTCAACCGACTCAATCGGAATAGACGCCAGACCCGCCGTTGCTTGATCTGCCTCGTTGAGGCGCAAGCCATCAACAATCACCAGCTGATTGCTGTCGGCAGTGACACCAAAGCCGCGCAGATCCAGTGTGTAGTTATTGCCACCCGAGGTATCCAGGCGCCCCGGAACGCCCAGCAGCTTCATCACCGCCTCATTGACAGAATTGACGCCGGATGCCTGGATGTCTTCGGCCGTAATCACGCTGACGCCGAACGGAAGCGAAGCGGCAGACTCCGGGAAGCGCGTTGCCGTCACCACGACATCCTTGAGTTGCGTTTGGGCGAACGATGGAAATGCAGCAGCCAAGGCCAAGGGCAGTGCAGCAAGGCGTGCACAAGTGGAGAAAGTTTTCATGAATAAAAGAAGCATCAAAAAGCCCTCACCGTCGTCCCCGACAGTGCATGAGCGTCACGGCGGCACGCAGGCGTGCAACCACCTTGTTGGCCGGTATCCGGGCTAGTGGAACAACCTCCATCGCCTTCCCAAGCGCGTGTTCAAAACGCTCAGTGGCCGTGATGGAAGCGGAATCGCGGGCGATTCGTCCACTTACCGTTGCGGGGGCAGCGCAGGTTAGGTTTGCTATTGCCAGCATCACCCTCCTGCTTCCCGTTGAACTGCGGCGTGTGAACCACACCGCGAGCACCAACGCGCGAATTCTACCGCCGATTGCGTTGGCAAACCCTACAATGCGAGGCTATGTCGAACCCCTCTCAAATCGACCAAATTGCCGAGCGTGTCGAGCGTTTGCTCGTACGTTATGAAGAGCTGCAGCGCACCAACGCTTTGCTCAGCGCACAGGTCGAATCGCTTGCCCAGGAACGCGATTCACTCAAATCCCGACTCGGTGCCGCCCGCGCACGGGTCGATGCGCTGCTGGAACGCCTGCCCGAAGCGACGGCTACCGGTACGCGAAAAGGTGCCGTATGAAACAACTCGAAGTGCAAATCATGGGGCAAAGCTACCTGCTGGGTTGCCCCGAAGGCGGGGATTCCCGCTTGCAGGAAGCCGTCGAGCGCGTGGACACAGCGATGTGCAAAATCCGTGATGGCGGCAAAGTCAGGGCGCGTGAGCGCATCGCCGTGCTGGCGGCGCTGAACCTGGCATTTGATCTGCCAGACCGGGGCGCCGTCGCACTGCAGGCACCTGCCCCGGCGCTCACTCGCCACATGGGCTCTGACGCTACGGATGGCCGGCAGCCAGCAGGCAGCGACCCGCTGCTGACCTCCTTGCTGGAACGCCTCGATGTTGCATTGGGCGAGGACGGCCGGCTGATCTAGCCAAGCCATTGCCCTGGCGGAAATCCGTGGAGACTACCCCGTGCGTTGATGCAAGTCAATGCGCTGCTGGCCCGGAGGCCCGAAGCTGTGACTTCACATCTTGGGGGGACCGTCATGCCTTGTATAACAACGACCTGTTTCCGGTACGCCGCATGGGCGCTGGCTGTTGCACTGACACACGGCGAAGCCAGCGCGCAGGCAAGCCCCTATTCAACAAAAACGTTCTGGGACGATACCCGGGCCGTCAAGTGGGAGACCAGCTTGCTGTTTGGCGGGGCGATAGTCTTTGGCTCAAAGAACTGGAATTGGGGCAGTAGCAATTCGTTCAGAACGACCTCCGAAGGATGGTTCGGACTAGAGACTGAGTCGGGCGGGGCCGACAAATTGGGGCATGCCTATTCCGCCTACCTGATCACCAACGGTCTTGCCGAGCAGTTGCTGCGCCAGGGACGAAGTCCCGCGCAGGCAGCGTTGACCTCCACACTGATCACCCAGGCCTTGTTGACTGGCATAGAGATTCTCGACGGTTACTCGGTGGACCATGGCTGGTCCACGGAAGACGTCGTGATGAATGTGCTGGGCTCGGGCGCTGCCTACTGGCGTCAGGTGACGCCGGGCGTGCGCGACAAGCTCGACTTTCGGTTGGAGTACGAGCCTACCGGCTATAAGGGCGGTAACCCAATTTCGGACTACGCAGGTCATAAGTACGTGTTGGCGCTCAAACTCGCCGGCTTCACGGCGATGCGTGACACGCCACTGCGTTACCTTGAATTGCAGACTGGTTATTACACGCGTGGATTCAGTCGGGAGGAGCAACTGGAAGGACTGACCCCAAGCCGGCACGGTTTTATCGGCATAGGGCTGAATCTATCCAAACTTCTGTTCGGTCAACGCGCGAGCAACGAGAGCGGTGCGCTGCGCGGCGGGCGATTCTTTTTTGAGCATGTTCAGCTGCCTTCTACCGCGACGCGTTCAGAGTGGTAACAAATTTTCGTGTGCGTTTTTTTTCAGATAGAGCGCGCCGCCAGCGCCTACAATCTGCAGCGTCTGCAATGCTCGCCGGGCTTTATATTTCCTTGAACCAATGCTCTTAGAGCCCGGGCTTGGAACATTGCTGGTCAAGCGTGATCATCTCGCGTTAGATGAACCCAATGACCAGTTGACCTCGCCCACCTGAACCCCGGTTCAGGATGCCGGTCCGGTGGCACTTGCAGACACCCACTTCTTTTCTCCCCCTATGAATTTTGAACCACTGCTGATCATTCAACTTGCCCTGCTGGGCCTGGGCACCGGCTTTCTGGCTGGCTTGTTGGGCATTGGAGGCGGCATGATGATGGTGCCCTTTATCACCATCATCCTGTCCGGCCGGGGCGTAGGGCCGGACCTCGCGGTGAAAATGGCGATCGCCACCTCCATGGCCACCATTATTTTCACATCGATTTCCAGTGTGCGCGCCCACCACAAGCGCGGCTTGGTGCGCTGGGATCTGGTGAAGGGCCTGGCGCCCGGCATCGTACTGGGCGGTGCCATCGCCAGTCTGGGGGTTTTTGCCATGCTCAAGGGTTCATGGTTGGCCCTGTTTTTTGCGGCCTTCGTGAGTTTCTCTGCCACCCAGATGTTTCTGGACAAAAAGCCCGCCCCGACACGGCAGGTGCCCGGTACCGGCGGCCTCATCGGCGCCGGCGGCGTCATCGGTTTTCTGTCCGGACTGGTGGGTGCCGGTGGCGGCTTCGTCAGCGTGCCCTTCATGGCCTGGTGCAACGTCGCCATTCACAATGCGGTGGCCACCTCGGCTGCGCTTGGTTTTCCGATTGCGCTGGCCAACGTGGTGGGCTACGTCATCAGCGGCCAGGGTTTGCAGAACCTGCCGCCCTACTCGTTTGGCTACATCTGGCTGCCCGCGCTGGGGGTGATTGCGGTCTGTAGCGTGCTGACCGCACCATGGGGCGCACGGGCGGCGCACAAGCTTCCGGTCAAACAGCTCAAGCGCGTGTTTGCCAGCATCCTGTACCTGTTGGCAGCTTACATGCTGTACAAGGGTCTGGTCAGCGCGTGAAATTCGAACCCATCGAATTTCAAAATCCCCAAAAAACAGGCCTTTCAAAACAGGCCCGCATTGAGCACCTGACTGTCGCGCGCGCTGGCATCGGCAAGAACTATCTTTTTCATAGCAACTTGTGCAATACCGGCAAGGGCTAGAGGCCTATTTGATGCCTAAAGTCGGTGCAGTTGCCGCACGCGTCACCAAATAGACCCCCGGTAAGATCAGCGCGGCGCCGGCCAGATGATGCCAGCCCAGTGGCTCGTCAAGCACCCCCCAGGCCGCGACGGCGGCGTACAACGGCCCCAGGTAAAGCGTCACCGCAACCCGACTGGCACCCAGTATCTTTTGCGACCAGCCGTAGATCCAGTAAGCGCCAAGCCCCGGCCCCAGCGCCGCGACCACGGTCAATAAAGTGGCCTGCCGACTCCAGGCTGGTGTACTGGCCAAGCTCATTTCCCACACTGCAAAAGGCAACAGAACCAGCACGCCCCCTGCGCAGATGGCGGCCAGACGTGCGGTCGCACTGAGTGAGCTGGGCCATTTTTTTTGCAGCAATGCGTACAGCGCCCACGACACCATCGCCAGCACGATCCAGCCATCGCCCGCCACCCATTGAACCTTCGCCAAGGCCATCCACTGGCCCTTCACAATAACGTGCATCACCCCGAGCATGGCCACCACCACCCCCAGAACCTGCCTTGGGGCAAAGCGCTCGCCCAGCCACACGACGGCGCCCACGGCAATGAGAACCGGTGACGCCGAATAAATCAGCGCGATGTTCATGGCCACCGTGGTTTTGGCGCCCAGGTAAACCCAGGCACCGCAGACCAGCATGCCCAGCGAACCCAGCACAACATATTCATACCAAACGGCCCCGATGTGACCCCGCTCGCGCCACAATTCGGCGCGCGCCATGAAGGCCAGCAGGAGGCCGGCCAAGGCCCAACGGCCAGAAGCCAGCATATGCGGCTCCACCACACCAGGTGCACGTCGCGCAATGATGTAGTTGACAGCCCAAAGCGCTGGTGTAACCCAGATCAACGCCAAAGCCAGGCGTTGGCGCGACTCAGGCGGAAGCAAGCAGGCCGCCATGCGCCAGCGCCATCACCTCGCGCGGGGGCAGGTCTTTGAGCTTGTGGTCGCTCCACACCTGCCGCCAGCGGCGCGCGCCCGGCAGGCCGTGGCGCAGACCCAGCATATGGCGAGCAATGGTCGGCCAGGGGGTGCCGTGTTCGGCGGCCTCGCGGACCATGTAGTCGCACATCTGTTCTTCAACCCGTTCGCGGGTCAGCGCTGTCGGCTCAGCTCCGTAAAACGTCGCATCCCAGGAGGCGAGCCACCACGGGTTGTGATAGGCCTCGCGGCCCAGCATCGCGCCGTCCAGGTGGGTCAGGTGCTCCGCCACTTGCGCGTTGGTGGTGATGCCGCCATTGACGACAATGGTGAGTTGCGGGAAGTCGCTTTTGAGCCGGTAGGCCCACTCGTAGCGCAGGGGCGGCACTTCGCGGTTTTCTTTCGGGCTCAGGCCCTTGAGCCAGGCGTTGCGGGCATGCACGATGAAGGTGGAACAGCCAGCGGCGCTGACCGTGCCAACAAAATCACGCACAAAATCATAGCTCTCCGATTTGTCGATGCCAATCCTGTGTTTGACGGTGACCGGCACGGACACCACATCCACCATCGCCTTGACGCCATCGGCCACCAGTTGCGGCTCGGCCATCAGGCAGGCGCCAAAGGCGCCGCGCTGCACGCGCTCCGATGGGCAGCCGCAATTCAGGTTGATCTCGTCGTAGCCCCACTGCTCGCCCAGCCTGGCGCAGTGCGCCAGGTCGGCCGGTTCGCTGCCACCCAACTGGAGCGCGAGCGGATGCTCTTCCACGTTGTAGCGCAGATGGCGCGGCACGTCGCCATGGATCAGCGCCCCGGTGGTCACCATTTCGGTGTACAGCAGGGCATGGCGCGAGAGCAGACGGTGAAAATAACGACAATTTCTATCGCTCCAGTCCATCATCGGGGCAACGGACAACTTCCAGCGGTCGGGGGGAACGGGTTTCGGGC
>DAITMI010000035.1:0-26802 GCA_036835225.1 Rhodoferax sp.
GGCCTTGCACGAGCTGGTCGGCTTGCTGGCCTACCGCCTGGCCGGGCGGGCCTGACCAGAGCCCGCTCTCCGCCCCGGCTGGGCGCCCTACTCCGCCAGCCGGCTGGCCAGCACTTTATCGACCCGCTTGCCGTCCAGGTCCACCACTTCGAACAGCCAGTCGGCACACTCGATCCGCTCACCCACCGCCGGCAGGTGACCCGAGACCGACATGAGCAGCCCGGCCACCGTGTTGTAGCGGCCACGGTCTTCCTCCGGCAGATCGCCCAGCGTCAAACGGGTTTTGAGCTCACCCACCGGCATCAAACCGTCCAGCAGCCAGCTCCCGTCGTCGCGCTGCGTGGCCCAGGCATCGATCTGCGCGCCCGGCTGCAACTCACCGGTGATGGCCTCCAGCAGGTCGCGTGGCGTCAGCAAGCCCTGCACCACACCATACTCATCCACCACCAGCACGAAGCGACCTGCCTTGGCGCGAAACTGTTCCAGCAGCTCCATGCCGCTCAAGGTCTCCGGCACAAAAGAGGCGGGGGTAGCGTAGGCCTCAATCGTGCCCGGTGCGTCAGCGCCCAGCGCCAGCAGCCGGCCAATGCTGATGACGCCCACCACGTCATCCAGCGAGCCACGGCACACCGGGTACCAGGAATGGGCACCTTTTTGGCCACCGGTCCCGGCCCGCGTCAGGCTCTGCGCCACGGTATTGGTCGCATCCAGCCACTCCACATCGGCCCGCGGCACCATCAGCGAGGTGAGGGGCCGGTCATCGAGCTGAAACACGTTTTGCACCATCTGGTGCTCATGCTGCTCGATCACGCCGGCATCCACCCCCTCTTCCAGGCTGGCGGTAATTTCTGCCTCGGTCACCGCCCGTGCCGCATTGGTGTCAATGCGCAGCAACCGGAGCACCGCCGCCGTGGTGCTGGAGAGCAATTTGACAAACGGCTTGGCACCGGTGGCCAGCCACAACATGGGGCGCGACACCCAGCGCGCCACTGATTCGGGGTGCAACTGGCCAATGCGCTTGGGCACCAGCTCGCCAAAGATGATGGTGGTAAACGTAATCAGCGTAACCACAATGGCGGTGGCGGAAATGGCGGCGGCTTTGTCGGCCACGCCAAAACCGTGCAGCCAAGCGGCGACGCCGTCACTGAACGCCGCCTCACCCACAATGCCATTGAGCACCCCGATGGAAGTGATACCGACCTGCACCGTGGACAAGAACTGGTTCGGGTTGCCCAGCAGCGTCAGCGCCGCCTGCGCCCCTTTGTCGCCGGCTTCGGCCATGGCGTTCAGCCGCGCTTTGCGGCTCGCCGCCAGCGCCAGCTCCGACATGGCAAACACACCATTCAGCAGGGTCAGAAAAACAATCAGCAAAAATTCCATGAATCAGCAGCGAGAATAAACACCATGGCACTCTACCTTATTGGCGACGTGCAGGGTTGCGACAGCGCCTTGCAGCGGCTGTTGGATGAAATTTCGTTCTCGGCGAGCCGGGACACACTCTATTTGCTGGGCGATCTGGTCAACCGCGGGCCGGACTCGGCCGGCGTGCTGCGCCGTCTGATGGCTTATGGCGCGGCAGTGCAATGTGTGCTGGGCAACCACGACCTGCACCTGCTGGCCATTGCCCATGGCGTGCGCAAACCCCATCGCAAAGACACACTGAACGGCATTCTGGCGGCGCCCGACCGGGCGGCGATGCTGGACTGGTTACGGGGGCAACGCATGGCGATGCTCGAAGATGTGGATGGGCATGCGTTGTTAATGGTCCATGCCGGCGTGCTGCCTGCGTGGACAGCTAGCAAAACAATAGCATTGGCGAGCGAAGTGGAGGCGGTGCTGCGCAGCCCGGACTTGGGTGATTTTTTGCACCAGATGTATGGCGATGCGCCGGCGGTGTGGAGCGACACCCTGAGCGGCACGGCACGGCTGCGCGTGATTGTCAACGCCCTCACCCGGCTGCGGTTTTGTGATGCCGCGGGCCGGATGGAATTTGCCAGCAAGGAAGGGGCCGGTGCGGCGCCGGCGGGCTACCTGCCGTGGTTTGAGGTGCCGGGCCGGCAGACGGCAGGCGTCACGGTGGCATTCGGCCACTGGTCCACGCTCGGTTGGTTGGGGCGCAGCGACGTGCTGGCGCTGGACAGCGGCTGCGTCTGGGGTGGCAGCCTGAGCGCCCTGCGCTTAGGCAAGCCGGGGAGCCCCGCTACCAGCGATGCACTCGCGCACGAGTTGATCCAGGTGAAGTGCGAGCAGGCGCAACAACCCGGCTAAAGCGCTGACGGAACTGCCGGGCCAGCTTTCACGTCAAGACGTTACTTCAGCCTTGAACAGCGCCGCCACGCGACGCTTGGGCTTGATGTTGACTGAGATGCTGCGTGGACCATGCCGGGTCGCAGCCGCCTCCCACGAAGGCGCGGCCTCGGTCACGGCTGCCGGTTCGTAAGGCTTGTCAAAGAAGGGGTCACGCGACGCGGGGGCCGCACGCGTGTGGTCACGGCGCGGCGGGCGTTCCTGGCGGGCAAATTGCCCTTCATGCGCCACGTCATGCATGGCGCCGGTGCGGTGACGACTCTGCCGCGAATCGTCCTGCGCACCTTCGGCATACATGCGACGGCCGTCATTGATACGACCCTGCTTGCGGATGTCCGGCACGTCTTCGTCAAACTCGACGGCTTCGAGTTCAATCTTGGTCTTGATGAGCTTCTCAATGTCACCCACCAGCCGGGCATCGCTCTTGGACACGAACGTGACTGCCAGGCCGGCCGCGCCAGCGCGGCCGGTGCGGCCAATGCGGTGCACGTAGTCTTCGGCATTGAACGGCACATCAAAGTTGAACACCGCCGGCACATCCTTGATGTCCAACCCGCGCGCTGCCACGTCGGTACACACCAACAAATCGACCTCGCCTTTCTTGAAGGAATCGAGGGCCTTCAGACGCTCGTCCTGGCTCTTGTCGCCATGCAGCGCAGTGGTTTTCAGGCCTTCGCGCTCCAGTGACCGGGCCAGCCGGGCACAGCCCAGCTTGCTGTTCACAAACACAAAGGCCTGCTTCATGTCGCGCTGTTTCAGGATCTGGTGCAGGGCGTGGCGTTTGTCGTCGTCGCCAACGCTGTAGAAATGCTGCTCGACGGTGGAGGCGGTGGCGTTGGAGCGCGCCACCTCAATCGTCACCGGGTCTTGCAGGTAGCTGCTGGCCAGGCGCTTGATTTCCGACGAGAACGTGGCCGAGAACAACAGTGTGGTGCGCTGCTTGGGCAGGTAGCTCAGGATGCGCTGCAGATCGGGCAGGAAACCGATGTCCAGCATGCGGTCGGCCTCGTCCAGCACCACGTACTCTACCTGGTTCAGCACGGCGTTTTTCGCCTCGATATGGTCCAGCAGGCGGCCCGGTGTCGCCACCAGAATTTCGACGCCTTTTTTCAGTTCGATGGTCTGGGGCTTCATGTCCATGCCGCCAAACACCACCGCGCTGCGCAGCTGGGTGTACTTGGCGTAGGACTTGATCGCCTGCGCCACCTGGTCGGCCAGTTCGCGCGTGGGCAGCAGCACCAGCGCACGTACCGGGTGCCGCGCCGGCGAGGTCGAACTGCTCTCATGCTTGAGCAGACGTTGCAGCAACGGCAGGGCAAAGGCCGCCGTCTTGCCGGTGCCGGTCTGGGCGGCGCCCATGACATCGCGGCCCTGCAGCACCACCGGAATGGCTTGCGCCTGGATCGGCGTCATGGACTCGTAGCCCATGTCGGCCACGGCGCGGGCCAGTGGCGCGGCCAGTTGCAGCTGGGCAAAGGCCATCGGCAGGGTATCGGGGGTCAGATCAGAGATTAAATCGGTCATTCATAGCCAAGGTCAAATGCTATCAATTCGATAGCTGATTGCACCCCACGAACTGGGGCAAACCCCTATTATCGTACATATATCACAATTGGCGGGCAGAAAACGTGTCGCAGCGCTTGACGCTACCATTTTTCAGACCGTTGTCGAACCAACGCTGGCGTTGCGCACTGGTGCCGTGGGTGAAGCTGTCCGGCAGCACGACGCCCCCGCCGGCGCGCTGCAGGGCGTCATCGCCAATCTTGGCAGCGGCGTTCATCGCCTCTTCCACATCGCCCTGCTCCAACAACTGCCGGGCCGCCTGCGCGTGGTTGGCCCATACGCCGGCAAAACAATCTGCCTGCAGTTCCAGCCGGACACTCAGGGCGTTGTATTCGGTCGGGCTGACGCGCCCGCGCATCTGGTCCATCTTGGCGCTGATGCCCAGCAGATTCTGCACATGGTGGCCGACCTCGTGGGCAATCACATAGGCCTGGGCGAAATCGCCCGGCGCCCCCAGGCGATTTTTCAGCGTTTCGTAAAAGCCGAGGTCGATGTAAACCTTCTGGTCGGCCGGGCAATAAAACGGCCCCATGGCCGCCTGTCCTTGTCCGCATGGCGTCGGGGTGGTGCCACGAAACAGCACCAACTTGGGTTCCTGGTAAGTCGCGCCACCCTCTGCGAACACGTCTTTCCAGACGTCTTCAGTGTCGCCCAGCACGGTGGAGACAAACTTGGCCATCTGGTCATCCGCCGGCGGCTTGCGGACTGCCACTTGTTGGGTTTGTGGCACCGGGCTGCCGCCACTGAGCAAGCTGAGCACCGTCATGGGGTTGACACCCAAAAAGTAGGAGGCCACCAGCGCGATGACAATCGACCCGATGCCAATGCTGCGCCCGACCAGGCCACCGCCGCCCGATGATCCCCCGCCATCGCGGCGATCTTCCACATTGTCCGATTCGCGATTACCTTCCCACTTCATGGCAGAACTCCTGGTGAACGGTTATTTCACGGCATGGGCACACCCCCAGCGCACTCACGCCTTCGGCAATGTCACCCCCACCTGCCCCTGGTACTTGCCGCCCCGATCCTTGTAGCTGGTCTCGCAGACCTCATCGCTCTCGAAGAACAGCACCTGGGCACAACCCTCGCCGGCGTAAATCTTCGCGGGCAGTGGCGTGGTGTTGCTGAATTCGAGTGTCACGTAGCCTTCCCATTCCGGCTCAAACGGCGTGACATTGACAATGATGCCGCAACGCGCGTAGGTGCTTTTGCCCAGGCAGATGGTGAGCACATTGCGCGGAATGCGGAAGTACTCCATGGTGCGCGCCAGCGCGAAGCTGTTGGGCGGGATGATGCAGCTGTCGCCGTAAAAATCGACAAAGCTTTTTTCGTCGAAATTTTTCGGGTCCACCACCGTGCTGTGGATGTTGGTGAAGACCTTGAATTCAGGGGCACAGCGGATGTCATAGCCGTAGCTGCTGGTGCCATAACTGATGATCTTGCTGCCATCACGCTCGCGGACCTGGCGCGGCTCGAAGGGCTCGATCATGCCGGTGGTCTCGGCCATGTGGCGAATCCATTTGTCACTTTTGATGGTCATGGGAACGGAACTCCTGAGTTGGCCCGATTGTAAGCGCTGTAAATGCTATTAATTAAGGAGCTACTGACGCAATAGATACGGGGTCTAGAGGCCTAAAAAGCTTGCGAAATCACAGTCCTCTCGACCAATCGATCATCGCCCAGCACAATCATGGCAAACAGCAACTCATCCAGACTGTTAGCGCCGCTGGTCCGGCGCGCCAGCAAGGGCGTGGCGTGCGGATTCAAGACAACAAAATCGGCTTCGCAGCCCGGTTGCAGATTGCCGACGGCCGGACGGCCCTTGTTGCCATCCAGCCCCAGGGCCTGCGCCGCGCCCGCCGTGTGTTGCCACCACAGGTGCTGCGGCGACAGCGACAGGCCTGGCTTGGTCCGCCCTTCCCGGCCCACGTAGTAGGCCGCCAGCATGGTGTGAAACGGGCTGAAGCTGGTGCCGCCGCCGACATCGCTGGCCAGGCCGTACTGGAAGCCGACACGATCAGCCCCCGCGTAGTCAAAAAAACCGCTGCCCAGAAACAGATTGCTGGTCGGGCAGACCGCTGCCGCTGCACCAGTGGCACGCATCAGGGCGCGGTCGTCATCATCGAAATGGAGGCAATGGGCGTAGATGGCTCGCTCACGCAGCAGGCCGAAATCGGCGTAGGTGGCCAGGTAGCTGCGCGATTGCGGAAACAGCTCGCGCGCCCATTTGATTTCATCCCGGTTTTCCGCCACATGCGACTGAATCCACACCGCGGGATAGCGGGCCGCCAACTCACCGGCGCCACGCAGCTGGGCCTCACTGCAACTCGGCGCAAACCGCGGCGTGATGGCGTAACCGAGGCGGCCCTTGTCATGCCACTGCTGGATCAAGGCCTCGGTGTCCCTCAGGCTTTGTTCCGTGGCATTTTTCCTGCCGTCGGGGGCGGCGCGGTTGAGCACATCCAAGGGGGCGTTGCGGTCCATCAGGCACAAGCCAGTGATCAGGCGCATGCGCTGGGCGTGCGCCGCGGTGAACAGGGCGTGCACCGACTCGGTGTGCGCGGTGGCAAACGTCAGCGCCGTGGTGACCCCGTTGCGCAGCAGTTCTGCTATGAAAAACGTAGCTTCTTGTGCACTGTATTCGGGGGCTTCAAAGCGTTTTTCCTCAGGGAAGGTGTAGTATTTGAGCCATGGCAGCAATCCGTCGGCGGGTGAGCCGATCACGTTGGTCTGGGGGTAATGGATGTGAAGATCCACAAAGCCGGGGGCGATGATGCGCCCTGGCAGGTGTTCAATCGCCACGCCGGGAAACTTGGCACTCAGATCACGGTAGGGACCCACCGCTTGCACCACCTGCATGCCCTGGGCATTGGGCCCGACCAGCAACAGGCCGTCTTCCTCAAAAATGGCCGAGTGGCGTGGCGCACGGTCAGCGCTGAAGCGGAGAATGGCGGCGCGGTAAGCTTGCATGGCAAAGAAGCTTAACCGCGCCGGCAGCGACCTTGATCACCCCATCGCGCACGAGGCGCGCGGAATATCAATCAAACGTCTCAAAGGTGGCCGTCAAGCGGTCGATGTACTGGCGCTTGCGTGCGTCATCAATAAAACTGGCTTCAAAACTGTTGTGCGCCAGCTGATAGGCGTGCTGGGCGCCCAAATTCAAAGCGGCAAAGGTCTGGGTGAAGTTCTGGTTGAGGTAGCCGCCGAAATAAGACGGGTCATCTGAGTTGACCGTCGCCACGATCCCGGCCGCCAGCAGGCGCCCCAGATTGTGCGCGGCGAGGGTGGGGAACACGCGCAGTTTCAAATTTGAGAGGGGGCAGACCGTGAGTGGAATCCGATCCTTGGCCAGACGCACCATGAGCGCCGGGTCTTTCATGGCCTGCACGCCGTGGTCGATGCGCTCCACCTTGAGCACGTCCAGCGCGCTCCAGATGTAAGCAGGTGGCCCTTCTTCCCCGGCATGGGCCACCAGCCGCAAACCCAACGCACGGGCGCGGGCAAACACACGGGCAAACTTTTCAGGCGGATGGCCCATTTCACTCGACGCCAGGCCGACCCCCACCAGCTTGTCACGCAGCGGCAAGGCCTGCTCCAGACACGCAAAGGCCTCGTCCTCGCTCAGGTGACGTAAAAAACAAAGAATCAGGGAAGCGGACATGCCAAATTCGGCACGAGCATCAACGCAGGCCCGGTGCAGGCCGTTGATCACCACGTCCGCGCTGACACCATGACCGGTATGCGTCTGGGTGTCGAAAAAAATCTCGGCATGAACCACGTTATCGGCCGCAGCACGGGCCAAGTACGCATGCGTCATGTCATAAAAGTCCTGCTCGGTGCGCAGCACCAGCGTGCCCGCATGGTAAATGTCCAGAAAGCTCTGCAGGTCGTCAAACACATACGCCCGCCGCAGGGACTCCACATCCGGGTAAGCCATGGCGACACCATTGCGCTGCCCCAGTGCAAACATCAACTCCGGCTCCAGTGAGCCTTCGATATGCATGTGCAGCTCCGCCTTGGGCATGCGCCGCAACAACTCCGGCAGGCGCTCGGCAGAGACAGGTTTTACTTTCAGCATGCTCGCTGGTCCTTTTTGATTTGACAATGACAAAGACCACTAACTATTGTTAATTAGCGGCCTTTGTCATGCAGTATGGTGGACTGGCGGGATCTGTAAGTGTGACCCCCTATGCCCGACACCCAATCGCGAGTTTAAGTCTGAAGTGCAACTTTGTAAGCGTGGACAGACGGTCGCGCGGCACGGTCACTGGATGCTGACGAAGTGGCGCGCGTGTTGCGGCCACTTGCTTGACGGGGAACAGCGCGCAATTGCTGCACTGCTGGGCGACCGTGTGCTTAGGGTACTTTTTGGTGTCCGCAAGCATGGTGAGGCATCCGCCGTGGGCAATGGAAGATTGACCCCAATACCCGGTCAAACCAGTCAGGTCATGGCCCGACGCTGGGCGCACTAAAAAAGCCGCCCGAGGGCGGCTTCGCTGACACGGCGCACCCGCTTACTTGCTGCCCGGTACTTTGCCTTCAACGCCCTTCACGAAGAAGTTCATGCCCCCCAGGAACTTGTCATCGGCAACCATATCCTTGGCCACCTGCACCTTGCCGGTGTTGTCGGTGATCGGCCCTTTCCAGATGGCGAAGCTGCCATCGGCCAGGCCCTTCTTGACCTCTTCCACTTTGGCCTTGGTCTCGGCCGGCACGTCTTCCGCAATGGACACGATGTCGATGGCGCCTTCTTTCACACCCCACCAGGCGCTGCTGCCGCCGGTCCACTTGCCGTCCAGGGCTTCCTGGGTGGCCTTGATGTAGTAGGGGCCCCAATTGATCACGGCGGACGCCAAATGCGCTTTCGGGCCGTAAGCGGTCATATCGGAATCCCAGCCGAAGGCGCGCTTGCCTTTGGCCTCGGCGGTCTTGAGGACAGCCGGTGAATCGGTGTTCTGGAACAACACGTCGGCGCCGCCATTGATCAGCGCGGTGGCCGCTTCGGTTTCCTTCGGCGGGTCAAACCAGCCATTCACCCACACCACTTTGGTCTTGACCTTGGGGTTGCTCGACTGCGCGCCCAGCGTAAAAGCGTTGATGTTGCGGATCACCTCTGGAATTGGGATCGACCCGACCACACCCAGGGTGTTGGTCTTGGTCATCTTGCCAGCGATGACACCCGCCATGTAGGCGCCTTCATAGGTACGGCTGTCGTAGGTGCGCATGTTCTCGGCCGTCTTGTAGCCGGTGGCGTGTTCGAACCTGACGTCTTTGTTGTCCGCGGCGACCTTGAGCATCGGCTCCATGTAGCCGAAGGTGGTGCCGAAAATCAGCTTATTGCCCTGCCCGGCCATGTCGCGCAGCACGCGCTCGGCGTCAGCCGACTCGGGCACGTTCTCGACAAACGAGGTCTTGATCTTGTCGCCGAATTGTTTTTCCAAGGCCTTGCGGCCGTTGTCGTGGGCGAAGGTCCAGCCGCCGTCGCCCACCGGGCCGACGTAGGCAAAGGCGATCTTGAGCGGCTCCGGCGTGGGCGCCGGCGCAGATGCCACCGGCGCGGGGGTGTCATGCTGCTGCTGCTCTCTCTTGCCTGTGTTTGCATTGATGGCCTATGCTAGCGCCTGTGAGCGGGCGCCATGTCCTGTCTTACCCGCGCGCTGAACCTTGGCGCCTCATGGACCGGCCCATGAACACCCAAGTCATTCAATTTGTGTGGCGCGGCGAGCTGGTCGCGCTGCCCAATGTACCACCCAGCAGCACCCTGCTGCAGATGTTGCGCGACAACTTGAACTGCACCGGCTACCGGCCGATTCGGGACGCCGCACCCCAGATGGCAGAGCGGCCACCGGTGCACATCAACGAAATCGAGTTGCTATTGTAAGTATAGCTGCTTACGCATACAGGACGAGGGCTAGAGGCCGATTTGTCATATATTTGACCGCAAACCCTGTCCGCCTTGCTGAGCGCCCGCGCAGCATCAAGCCGGCCCTCGACATCGGGCAGATCGAAGGCGGGCAATGTGCCAGAGCACTTCCAGATCGAGCCTGGCCATCAGCGCGTTTGAGGCACTGCGCGACGCAGGCGCGCGCTGACGGACAGGCGGTGCGGTTGACCCCTGCAAATCTCTCGACTTGACTTTAGCGTGGTCCTGGCAGCTTGGGCCGGGAGCCGCTCACACGCCCCAGACTACGTCCTTACCCGCGTCCGCGCTGCAGCGCAGCAAATCAATGAAGGGCGCGGCGCGGTGACGGAGCATGACGCTATCGCCTTCGACTTCATCTTCCGGCGCAAGATGCTCGTCACGGCGGGATTGTGCTTCCTCGTGCGCCACAATTGCCGCCTCCAGCGCCGCGATAGCGGCAGGAATTTGCGCTACCGTGATGATGCCCTGAGGCGACGGCGCCTTGCCAATAATGGTCAGCATTTGATCCCCATTGAGGGGCAGCATGATGACGTCAGCGGCGGCTTGGGATTTGAACTTGTAAAGCATGATTCATTCTCCATGAGACAGTGCGTGCTTGGTTCGTAACTTATTCAGTTGGCACGATTAAGCGGGGTCTGTCGACGGCGTGGACGGACCACCGCCCAGCCCGCCGGCATGTTAAGGGCACGAAGATAACAGCCACGCATTCTTCACTCTGTGCGCTGGACAACATAGCGTCATCGGGTGTTGGAGTTACCCCCATTTGACGGACATCGTTTCGACCAGTCGGCACCCGGGGTGCCTGAATTTGACATCGTCGATCATCAGCGGCCCGGTTCAGACCCCCGCCAGCGACCTCAGCCCGGTCGGGTCCACCAGATTCAGGGTCCTTCCCGAGCCACTGATCAGACTGCGCTCACGCAAGTGGCGCAGCACGCGTGACAAGGTTTCCGGGGCGATACCCAGTTGCGCGGCAATCGATCGTTTGCGCTGCTGCAGCAGCACCGCCATGACGCCTTTGTCGCCGGTCTGGGCATGGCGCAACAGCCACTCCGCGCAGCGCGCCTCGGCGTCTTTCGCCAGGCGGCTGACGGCGAACTCGGTTTGCTGGCGGTGCGCCATGGCCACATCGTGCAACACGGCCTGGGCTGGCGCTGACATGGCCGACAGCGAACGGCGAAACTCGGCCACCGGCACGCGACGCAACGAGACTTCGGTTTCTGCCACGGCATCCACGGCGTTGGGCAGGTTCAGCACGGCCGATGTGGCTTCCAGCCAGCAGGGGCCTTCAACCACGCCCAGTTGGTGCTCCATCACGTCACCCTCCATCACGCCCAAGGCCACCCGCCCCGACTCCAGGTAGCTGACCCACGGCGACGCCACGGCACGCTTGAGCAAAAGCTCACCGCGAACAGCGACCAGTTGTTCAACAGAAGGATGAATGGTAGGGGGAGCGGATAGCATGAGCCCGACTTTGCCGCGCTCGCCGCCCGGTTGCCTTGAGCGAAATCAAACAACCCTACGGAAAAAGCTCACAAAACCAGGACCGCGCGGAAATCATTGACGTTGGTAAACGTCGGCCCGGTGCGCACCAGGTCGCCCAAACACGCGAAGTAGCCATAGGCATCGTTGCGCTCAAGATAAGTGTCAATCTTCATGCCCAAGGCCTGCGCCCGGCTCAGCGTGGCCGGTTCCACCCAGGCGCCGGCATTGTCTTCCACGCCATCAATGCCGTCGGTATCGGCCGCCAGGGCGTACACCTTGGCCTGGCCCTGCAAGGCTTGCGCCAGCCCCAGGCAGAATTCTCCGGCGCGCCCGCCGCGCCCGCGCGCCACACCGGGGGACAGCGGGCGCACGGTGACGGTGGTTTCACCCCCGCTGAGAATGACGCAGGGTCGTTGAAATGGCTGCCCTTTGGTCGCCACGGCACGCGCCAGCGCCGCCTGCACTTTGCCCACCTCGCGCGACTCGCCCTCCATCTCATCGCTCAGGATGTAAGCCGCCAAGCCGGCCGCACGGGCCGCTTCGGCCGCCGCATCCAGCGACTGCTGGGGTGTGGCGATCAGGTGGACTTCCGTGCCGGCAAACGCCGGGTCTCCCGGCTTGGGCGTCTCCAGCGTGCCACGACGGAGCAATTCAAGCACCGGCCCCGGCACAGCAATGCGGTAGCGCGTCAAAATTGACAGCGCATCGGCACAGCTGCTGGCATCCGGCACGGTCGGCCCGCTGGCGATGATGGACGGGTCATCGCCCGGCACATCGCTGATGGTCAGCGTCACCACCCGCGCCGGGAAGCAGGCCTGGGCCAGGCGCCCGCCCTTGATGCGGGAGAGATGTTTGCGCACACAGTTCATCTCGGCAATGTTGGCGCCACTGTTGAGCAGGGCCTGGTTGATGTGCTGCTTGTCTTCCAGCGTCAATCCGTCGGCCGGCAGGGTCAGCAGGGCCGAGCCGCCACCCGAGATCAGGCACAGCACCAGGTCATCTTTGGTCAAGTCTTGCGTCAGGGCCAGCATGCGCTGGGCGGCCGCCATACCGGCGGCATCCGGCACTGGATGGGCGGCCTCAACCACCTCAATGCGCTGCTTCAAGCCCGGCGGGCGCGGCGGAATGTGCTGGTAGCGCGTCACCACCAGGCCGGCCAGCGGCGCCTCCGGCGGCCAGAACGCCTCTACCGCTTGCGCCATGGCGCCCCCCGCCTTGCCAGCACCCAGCACCAGGGTTCTGCCTTTCGGTGGCGGCGGCAGGAAAGCCGCGGTGTTGTGCAGCGGCAGCGCTCGCCGCACGGCCGTCGTGTAGAGGTGTTCAAGAAACTCGCGCGGATTTGTCACGTTCATGGTGGGAACAGGATGGGAAGAAGGTTGGGAGGTTATGGCGGACACTGCGACCATTATGTGATGCCCATCGCCCGCTCCCCGGCCCGCCCGCGACGCCATGACGCACGCGGCTAATCGATGCTCACTTTGGCATCCTTCACCAGCTTGGCAAAGCGTTCGGTATCGTCCTTGATTTGCTTCGCCATCTGCTCGGGCGTGTTGCCAATCGGTTCGGCTCCGATGTCGTCCATTTTCTTCTTGAACTCCGGGGAGTTGATGATCTTGACGATCTCGGCATTGAGCCGGACCACAATATCGCGTGGCGTGGCGGCCGGCGCCAGCACACCAAACCAGGTACCGAGGTTGAAGCCTTTGAGGCCGGATTCATCCAGCGTCGGCACCTCGGGCAAGGCGCGCGAGCGCGTGGCGGTGGTCACGGCCAACGCGCGCAGCTTGCCGGCCTTGATGTGCGGCAGCACCGGCGTGATGGTGTCGAACGACATGGTGATCTGGCCTCCGAGCAAATCGGTGGTCAGCGGACCACTGCCCTTGTAAGGCACATGCAATAGTTGCACACCGCCCATGCCTTCGAACTGCGCGCCAATCAAGTGCTGGCCGGTGCCGTTGCCATTGGAGCCGTAGGTCAGCTTGCCGGGGTCCGCCTTGGCCAGCGCCAGCAGCTCCCTCACATTCTTCGCCGGCACATTCGGATTGACCACCAGCACATTGGGCACCAGCGCCACGGTGGTCACGGGGGCCAGATCCTTCTGGAAGTCGTAAGGCAATTTTTTATAGACGCTGCTGGCAATCGTGTGGTGCACAGCACCCATCAGCAGCGTGTAGCCATCGGGCTTGGCCTTGGCTACGAAGTCGGCGCCCAGCGTGGAACCAGCGCCCGGTTTGCTTTCAACAATCACCGGCTGACCCAGACTCTTGGACAATTCCAGGCCGACGGCGCGGGCCAGTACGTCGGTGGTGCCGCCAGCCGGGAACGGCACGATCAGGCTGATGGTCTTATTCGGCCAGGCCGGTCCTGAGCCTGTCGAAGCGGCTTGCGCCATAGCGCTGCTGCCGGCCAGGCCCAGCGCCAGGGCGGTCGCTTGCAAAGCGATTGAAAGGGTCATAGTTTTCTTGCTCATGGGGTGTCTCCTCAATGTAGTTAGATAGGGATGAAACTTAAGCCGCTTTTTTGTGGCCTGCGGCGCCACCGATGCGCTCGCACACCGCCTGCGTCACCTGCGCCGTCGTGGCGTTACCGCCCAAATCTCGTGTATGCAACGCCGGCTCGGTCGTGACTTGTTCGATAGCGTCCATCAGCATGCGCGCCGCCGCGACCTCGCCCAGGTGCTCCAACAGCATGACGCAGCTCCAGAACGTGCCGACCGGGTTGGCCAGCCCCTTGCCCATGATGTCGAAAGCCGAGCCATGGATCGGCTCGAACATCGAAGGGTAACGGCGCTCGGGGTCGATGTTGCCGGTGGGGGCAATACCCAGGCTACCGGCCAGCGCGGCAGCCAGGTCGCTCAAAATGTCAGCGTGCAGGTTGGTGGCCACCAGGGTGTCCAGCGTCGCCGGGCGGTTCACCATGCGCGCGGTGGCGGCATCGACCAGTTCCTTGTCCCACTTGACATCGGGAAACTCTTTCGAAATCTGCAGCGCGATCTCGTCCCACATCACCATGGCATGGCGCTGCGCATTGGACTTGGTCACGACCGTCAGCAGCTTGCGCGGACGCGATTGCGCCAGTCGGAAGGCGTAGCGCATGATGCGCTCGACACCGACGCGGGTCATCATCGACACGTCGGTAGCCACTTCGATCGGGTGGCCCTGGTGCACGCGGCCACCGACGCCGGAATACTCACCCTCGGAGTTCTCGCGCACGATCACCCAGTCCAGGTCTTCCGGCTTGCAGCGCTTGAGCGGCGCGTCGATGCCGGGCAGGATGCGGGTCGGGCGCACGTTGGCGTACTGGTCAAAGCCCTGGCAGATTTTGAGGCGCAGGCCCCAGAGCGTGATGTGGTCGGGAATGTGCGGATCGCCGGCCGAGCCGAACAAAATCGCATCTTTGTCGCGCAGCGCGTCCAGGCCATTCTGCGGCATCATTTCGCCATGGGCGCGGTACCAGTCGCCACCCCAGCCGAAGCTCTCGAACTCGAACTGAAATGCGTGGCTGGACGCAGCCAGCGCCTCCAGCACAGTCTGGCCGGCCGGCACCACTTCCTTGCCAATGCCGTCGCCCGGAATGCAGGCTATTTTGTACGTCTTCATGCGCTGTTCTCAATCGGTTGCAATGGAAGCAGACTCTACCAATTGCCAGATTCAACGCACGACCTCATGGTTAAACCATTGTTTACTATGATTCAACAATGTCCACACCCGCCTCTGCCCCTTCCGAGATGGCCTTCTTCAGCTTGCTGGTACGCGCCGGCAGCCTGTCGGCCACCGCCCGCGAGCTTGCTATCACGACCCCGGCGGTGAGCAAGCGGCTGGCCCAGATGGAGGCGCGCCTCGGCGTGCAGCTGCTGCACCGCACGACGCGCCGCATCGGCCTGACGCCGGAGGGCGAGGTCTATCTGACGCACGCACGCCGCATCCTGGCCGACATCGACGACATGGAGCAGCTGGTATCGAGCGCGCTGGCAGCACCCAAGGGCTTGCTGCGCGTGAACGCCACATTGGGCTTTGGCCGCAGCCATATCGCGCCGCTGATCGCCGACTTTGTCAAGCGTTACCCGGAGGTGCAGGTGCAACTGCAGCTCACCGTCAATCCGCCGCCTTTGAGTGAGGACGCCTTTGACGTCTGCATCCGCTTTGGCGAGCCGCCCGACGCGCGCGTGATCGCCCGGCGCATCGCCGCCAACCGGCGCCTGATCTGCGCGGCACCGGCCTACCTGGCCCGGCATGGCACGCCCCGGGTGCCGCATGACCTGGCGCAGCACAATTGCATCGGCATCCGCCAGGGTGACGAGGCTTACGGCATCTGGCGCCTGACATCAGGCAAACGTTCCGAGACGGTCAAGGTGCGCGGCAACTTGAGCACCAACGACGGCGAGATTGCCGTCAACTGGGCACTGGCGGGCCATGGCCTGCTGATGCGGGCCGAATGGGACATCGCCAAATACCTGCGCAGCGGGCGGCTGCGCCAGGTACTGGAGAACTGGCAGACCCCGCCCGCCGACATTCATGCGGTGTACCCGCAACGCCTGCAGACAGCGGCGCGGGTCCGTGCTTTTGTGGATTTCGTGGTCGCAGCGCTTTCGAAGGCCGCGCCCGGGTGAGCGCCCGCTTCAGGCGCAGACTGGAAGAATTACTCGCCCAGGTAAGCGGCCCGCACCTTGGGGTCGTTGAGCATCTCCTTGGCGTCACCCGTCATGGTGACCAGGCCTGAGTCCATGACGTAGCCCCGGTCGGCGATGGCCAGGGCGCGGCTGGCGTTTTGCTCCACCAGCAGCACGGTGACGCCCTGCGCATAGACATCGCGCACCACTTCAAAAATTTTGTCCACCATGATCGGCGACAGGCCCATGGACGGCTCATCCAGCAGCAGCACTTTGGGTCGGCTCATCAAGGCGCGGCCCATGGCCAGCATTTGCTGCTCACCGCCGGACATGGTGCCGGCCAACTGGTCGCGGCGCTCCTTCAGGCGCGGGAAGATGGTGAACACCTTGTCGATGTCGGCCAGGATCTCGGCCTTGTCGTCGCGGATGTAGGCGCCCATCTGCAAGTTTTCGATAATCGTCATGCGGGTGAACACGCCGCGCCCTTCCGGCACCATGGCCAGGCCCTGCTTCACCAGGTCCCACGGTCCCTGGCCGCGAATGCTCTTACCCAGGTACTCGATGTCGCCCTCGTTGATGGGCAGCGTGCCGGTGATGGCTTTCATGGTGGTGGTTTTGCCGGCCCCGTTGGAGCCGATCAGCGACACCAACTCGCCTTCGCGCACTTCAAAGTCAACGCCCTTGACGGCCTGAATGCCGCCGTACGCCACTTTGAGGCCAGTCACTTTAAGAAGAATGTTTGTCATCGTTATTTCCTTGCGGGACAGACCGCCGCCACAGCAAGTGGGCCAGCTCTGTCCTCAACTGTTTAGTGCCCGCTGGTACCAAGATAGGCTTCGATCACCTTTTCATTTCTCTGCACATCGGCCGGCGTGCCTTCGGCAATCTGTTTGCCGTAGTCCAGTACCGTGACGCGGTCACACAGGCCCATCACCAGCTTGACATCGTGCTCGATCAACAAAATAGTGCGGTTGTCGTTGCGGATTTTGTCGATCAGCTCGCGCAGCATGACCTTCTCGGTGGCATTCATGCCAGCGGCGGGCTCGTCCAGCGCAATCAGCTGCGGATCGGTGGCGAGCGCGCGGGCAATCTCCAGGCGACGCTGGTCGCCGTAGCTCAGCGTGCGGGCCTTGTAGTCGGCCAATTTGCCAATGCCCACATAGTCCAGCAGCTCATGCCCGCGCTGGGCGATGGCGGCTTCCTCGGCCTTGAAACCAGGTGTGCGAAAAATGGCACCCAGCAAGCCCGAATGGGTGCGAACGTGGCGCCCCACCATGACATTTTCCAGCGCCGTCATCTCGGCAAACAGTCGAATGTTCTGAAAGGTGCGGGCAATGCCGGCTTTGGCCACTTGGTGCACCGCTGTGGGTTGATAGATCTTGCCGGCCAGCTCAAAGCTGCCGCTGTCGGGCGTGTAGAGGCCGGTCAGCACATTGAAAAACGTGGTTTTGCCGGCGCCATTGGGGCCGATCAGGCCATAGACCTGGCCACGCTTGATCTGGATACCGACATCGCTCAGGGCTTGCAGGCCGCCGAATCGCTTGGAAACGCCGCGGACGTTGAGTACAGTGTCTGTCATGTTCGTTCCAGCCAAGTTCAGGTTTTCGGGTTCTGCAGCGACTTGCCGTGATCCGGCGAAGGCCACAAACCCCGCGGACGCAGCAACATGATGCTGATCATGGCCAGCGCAATCAGCAACTGCCGCAGAATGGCTGAATCCAGTCGGCCGCCGGTCATGGCCTGCAAGGGCCCGGCCACATAGCGCAACACTTCCGGCAAGGCCGACAGCATCACGGCGCCCAAAATGACACCCGGCAAATGCCCAATGCCACCCAGCACCACCATGGCCACAATCATCACCGACTCCATCAGACTGAAGGATTCGGGCGAAATGAAACCCTGGAAGGAAGCAAACATGGCGCCCGACACGCCACCAAACGTCGCACCCATGCCGAAGGCCAGCAATTTCAGGTTGCGGGTGTTGATGCCCATCGCCTTGGCCGCAATTTCGTCTTCGCGGATCGCCATCCAGGCACGACCCACCCGGGACAGTTGCAGCCGGTGCGAGATCACCACACTGAGCAGCACCAATGCCAAAAACAGGTAGTAATACAGCGACACCGAAGCCAACTCAAAACCACCAATGGTGATTTTTTTGCCCAAATCCAAACCGAAGAAACTCAAGGAATCAATCTGTCCCATGCCCTTGGGGCCGTTCGTGATGTTGACCGGATGATCCAGGTTGTTCAGGAACACCCGGATGATTTCACCAAAACCCAAAGTGACGATGGCCAGGTAGTCACCCCGCAAACGCAGCGTGGGCGCACCCAACAGCACGCCAAACATGCCAGCAAGGCCTGCGGCCGCCGGAATCACAATCCAGATAGGGGTATGTAAACCGTCCGGGAACATCGCTGCCATCCACGGAAACGTCTCCGTCAGGTGTGGCGACGCCAACAGCCCGTACATATAGGCGCCAATGGCAAAAAAGGCCACGTAGCCCAGATCCAGCAGCCCGGCATAGCCCACCACAATGTTGAGTCCGACGGCCAGCAACACATAAAGCAAGGCCATATCGGCAATGCGAACCCAGGCATTACCAAAGCCCTGCAGCAGCAGCGGCAACACCAGCAAGCCGGCCGCCGCCATCAGAAAGAAAATAATTTTTTGTTGTTGTTTCATGACGCTGCTCCTTAGGCCCGATCTGCCACACGCTCACCCAGCAGACCCGAGGGTCGCAGTGTCAGCACGACGATCAACACAATGAAGGCAAAAATATCGGAGTATTGGCTGCCCAGCACGCCACCGGTCAGGGTGCCGATGTAGCCCGCGCCAAGGGATTCGATCAAGCCCAGCAGGATGCCGCCGACCACGGCGCCGGCCAAATTGCCAATACCGCCAAACACCGCCGCCGTAAAGGCCTTGAGCCCCGGCAAAAAGCCCATGGTGTGCTGCACCGTGCCATAGTTGGCCGCCCACATGACACCGGCAATGGCGGCCAGCACCGCACCCATCAGGAAGGTGGCAGAAATCACCACGTCGGGCTTGACGCCCATCAGTGCCGCCACCCGCGGGTTCTCGGCGGTAGCCCGCATGGCGCGCCCTAATTTGGTGTAATTCACCACCCACATCAGCACCGCCAGCGACACGGCCGTCATGGCCAGAATCAGCACCTGTGTCGGCGTGATCACCGCGCCACCGATCTCGATCGGCGTGCGGGGCAACAAGGTGGGATAGGGTTTGTAGTTGGGCTTCCAGATGATCATGGCCAGCGTCTGCAGCAGGATGGAAATGCCAATGGCGGTGATCAATGGAGCCAGTTTGGGGCTGTTGCGCAGCGGCCGGTAAGCCACTTTCTCAATCACAAAATTGAGCGCTGCTGCAACCACGCAGGCGATGATCAGCGCAACAAAAAGAATCACATAGCCGGGGGTTCCGGGCATGGCGTCTTGCATCAGACCGATGATGGTCCAACTGGTCAAGGCGCCGACCATCAGCACTTCACCATGGGCAAAGTTGATCAGGCCGATGATGCCGTACACCATGGTGTAGCCGAGCGCCACCAGGGCATACATGCTGCCCAACACCAGACCATTGATGATCTGCTGTATCAAGGTATCCATAAACTTCTCCGATTTTTGGCCGGCGCATGAGTCAGCGACTTGCTGACGAGCGGTGCGGCCTTGTGAGCTCTACCCGTTCTGAAGCAATAAACCTGCCAACGTAGCGATCAACGTAACGGTGCAGGCAGATGGGTGGAGGCGATTGTAGCGAGGGCACACACGATGCTGGTCTCGTCACAGCCGGGGTTTACCCTTGCGTCGAAACCACATCAGCCAGTAGCAGCCGTCATCAGCCGCCTTGATTGTTCAGGTTTTTAAGCTGACGCAACTTGTCCGCAATTTTGATCTCTAACCCGCGCTCCACCGGGCGGTAGAAACCCGGCGGCGCCATGCCGTCGGGCAGGTAACGCTCGCCCGCCGCAAAGCCGCCCGCTTCGTCGTGCGCGTAGCGGTAGCCCTTGCCGTAATCCAACTCCTTCATGAGCTTGGTAGGCGCATTGCGCAGGTGCAGGGGCACCGGGCGGGTGCCGTCTTGCTTTACAAAGGCTTTGGCTTCGTTGAAGGCCTTGTAAACCGCATTCGATTTCGGGGCGACGGCCAGATAGACGACGCACTCGGCCAACGCCAGTTCGCCCTCGGGCGTGCCGAGACGCTCGTACACGTCAGCCGCATCGAGGCTCATGCGCAGCGCGCGCGGGTCAGCCAGGCCGACGTCTTCACTGGCCATGCGGATCAGGCGGCGCGCCAGGTAACGCGGATCGGCACCCCCATCGAGCATGCGCACGAACCAGTACAGCGCAGCGTCAGGGTCGGAGCCCCGCACGGATTTGTGCAGCGCCGAAATCGTGTCATAGAACTGCTCGCCGCCCTTGTCGTAACGACGCATGCGCTCACCCAGCACCTTGAGCAGCCAGACATCGGTGATCTCGTTCCGCTTTTCCTGGGTGGCGGCCACGGCCAAGGTCTCCAGCGTGTTCAGCAGGCGCCGAGCGTCGCCGTCGGCGTAAGCGATGAGGCGCTCTGATGCTATATGTTCGATAGCTGGTATCGCTTGTATGGCAAGGGCTCTGGCTATTATTTTCTCAAGATCCTGCTGCGACAACGACTGCAACACATACACCGCCGCGCGCGACAGCAAGGCCGAGTTGACCTCAAACGACGGGTTTTCGGTGGTGGCGCCAATGAAGGTGAACAGGCCACTCTCCACGTGCGACAAGAAGGCGTCCTGCTGGCTTTTGTTGAAACGATGCACCTCGTCCACAAACACAATGGTGCGCCGACCCTGGGCATGCGCCACCTCCGCTTTCTCCACCGCCTCGCGAATGTCCTTGACGCCGCCGAGCGTGGCGCTGATGCTGATGAACTGTGCGTCGAACGCATTCGCCATCAGGCGCGCGATGGTGGTCTTGCCAGTGCCGGGGGGCCCCCACAGAATGCAACTGTGCGGCTGGCCGGATTCAAACGCGATGCGCAACGCCATGCCCTCACCCAGCAGCTGCTGCTGGCCGATGACTTCGCTTAAGCGTTTGGGGCGCAAGCGCTCGGCTAGCGGCTGGGTGACAGGAGTCGGCGCGTGGGCACGGGAAGATAAAGTCATAAATAGGCCATCCAGCGGGTTTGTCACGTCAGCCCGCGCGCCTAGTCTATCGGACGCACGTCTGTTGTAATCAGTTACTGCTCGCGTTGAATTTACTTTATCTGCAAACTTTTTATACAGAAGGCGGCTCAACATGAAAATTCGCACATTGTTCTTGCTACTGGGCTTGGTCGCCATTGCGGCTTTCGCAGCGCTCAACTGGAGCGCGTTCCTGACGCCGACCACCCTTTCCTTAGGGGTGGCCAATGTTCAGGCGCCGCTCGGATTGGTCATGCTGGGCGTCCTGGTTTTTGTCACCGCGCTGTTTCTTGTATTTTTGGTCTACTTACAAACCTCGATCCTCCTTGAGGCGCGCCGTCACGCCCGAGAGTTGCAGACCCATCGCGGGCTGGCCGACCAGGCGGAAGCGTCGCGTTTCACTGAACTGCGCGGGTTCCTGGATGTTGAGTTAAAGAAACTGGCCAGCCTGGACGCGGCGTCAAAGGCCGGCGTGCTGGCACGACTGGATCGGCTTGAGCATGATCTGCGCCTGGCCGTGGAGCAATCCGGCAACTCGCTCAGTGCCTACATCGGTGAACTGGAAGATCGGCTCGAAAGCGGTGGTGTCAGACCTGGCCCCCTCCCACCGACCTGACATCAACAGGGGATGGACAGCCAGTGTCATCCATTCATCGCCTTCCCGCCGCTCCCTTGCGCCTCACTGATGCAGACCGTCAGCCTGTCTTATTGCCGGATGACATCCGCTCCCACCGGGGGCTTGAACTGGAAGCTGTTACCCGGCAAAGCCGGATTGACTTCAAACCGGTTGAAGGTCAACAAGGAGCGCTGCCCAAAACTGTCGAGGATTTCCAGCGCGGCCAGACCGCCGGTTTTATCCGCCGCCGGGTCACTGGCCCGAAAACCAACGCGCACGGCTTGCAACTGACCGTCTTTGGTTTTTGGCGTGGCGGCAACCCATTGCAATCCATCTTTATCCGGCGCATCGGCCAGCGTGAAATCAGCCTGCAAGGCGCGTAAATCAGGCGCGGCGGCGATCAGGGCCGCTGGGGTGGAGCCCAGCGTCAACGCCTGTTGGCGCGCCGTCACCTGGTTCAGGTCCGCATCAAACAGCCACAGCGTCTGGCCATCGGCCACGATGCTTTGCTCAAACGGCTTTTTGTAGATGAACTTGAAGCGATTGGGGCGCGAAAACTCGAAGGTACCGCTCGATGTTTTGGCGCGTGGCGCCTGGCCTTCTTTGGCAGGCGCCGTCACCACCTGGGTGAAGTCAGCGCGGCCTGTTTTCACCGTTTTTACGAAAACCTCAAGGCTTTCCAGGCCGCCAGCCCATGTCGCACTTGCGCAAGCAGCTATATAAATAATAGCAATTCGTTTCATCATCTAATTTACTCCGCCCGTACAGGCACCAAAATTTCGCGCTGACCGCTGCTGCTCATGGAACTGACCAAACCGGCATTTTCCATGTCTTCCACCAGCCGCGCGGCGCGGTTGTAACCAATCTTCAAGTGGCGCTGCACCAGCGAGATACTGGCCTTGCGGTTTTTCAGCACCACCTCCACCGCTTGGTCATACATCGGATCTTTTTCTCCGCCACCACTGCCGCCCTCGCCCATCAAATCACCCACACTGTCATCCGTACCACCTTCCAGCACGCCTTCAATGTAGTTGGGCTCGCCCTGCGATTTGAGGTAACTCACCACCCGGTGCACTTCTTCGTCGCTGACAAAGGCGCCATGCACGCGCGTCGGCAGACCGCTGCCCGGCATGTAGAGCATGTCGCCCAAGCCCAACAGGGCCTCGGCCCCCATCTGGTCGAGAATGGTGCGGCTGTCGATTTTGCTGCTGACCTTGAAGGAAATGCGGGTCGGAATGTTGGCCTTGATCAGACCGGTAATCACGTCCACGCTCGGGCGCTGGGTCGCCAAAATCAGGTGAATGCCGGCCGCGCGCGCCTTCTGCGCCAGGCGGGCAATCAGTTCTTCAATCTTCTTGCCGATCACCATCATCAAATCGGCCAACTCATCGATCACCACCACGATGTGCGGCAGGCGTTCCAGCGGCTCGGGCGCTTCGGGCGTCAGGCTGAACGGATTGCCAATATGTTCGCCCCGCGCCGTGGCCTCGTCAATCTTGGCGTTGTAACCGGCCAGATTACGCACCCCCATTTTGCTCAGCAGCTTGTAACGGCGCTCCATCTCATTGACGCACCAGGTCAGGCCGTAGGCCGCCTGCTTCATGTCGGTGACCACCGGCGCCAGCAAATGCGGAATGCCTTCATATACCGACATCTCCAGCATCTTGGGGTCAATCATCAGCAGACGCACGTCACGGGCTTCGGCCTTGTACAGCAGGCTCAAAATCATGGCATTGATACCGACCGATTTACCCGAACCGGTGGTACCGGCCACCAGCACGTGCGGCATCTTGGCCAGATCAACCACGACCGGGTTGCCGATAATGTCTTTGCCCAGCCCCATGGTGAGCATGGACTTGGCCTCGTTGTATACCTGCGAGCCCAGAATCTCAGACAAGCTGATCGACTGGCGTTTGGCGTTGGGCAACTCCAGCGCCATGTAGTTCTTGCCCGGAATCGTCTCCACCACGCGGATCGACACCAAGCTCAGGCTGCGCGCCAGGTCTTTGGCCAGCCCGACGATTTGCGAGCCCTTGACGCCGGTGGCGGGCTCAATCTCATAGCGCGTGATCACCGGCCCGGGCTGCGCCAACACCACCCGCACCTCGACGCCAAAGTCTTTCAGCTTCTTCTCGATCATGCGGCTGGTCATCTCCAGCGTCTCGGGCGCCACGGTTTCCTGTCGCAGCAGCGCGCCGTCCAGCAAATCGACCTGCGGCAGCTTGCTGTCGGGCAGCGCCGTAAACAAGGGTTTTTGCCGCTCTTTGGCGACCCGCTCGCTCATGGGTGCAGCCACCAACACGGGTTCGATCATGACCGGCAGGGGATGATGCTCGGCGAACACCTCGCGCTCCTCAACGAGCACTTCTTCCCGCTCGCGCGCTGCCTGCTGGCCCATGGCGATGTCCTGTGCCACCTCACGCTTCTCGCGCCGCGATTCAACCTGAATATAGAGCCAGGCGCCCAGACGCTCCGCCACTTGCGCCCAGGAAAAGCGAAAAACCAGCGCCGCCCCTGCCACACCCACGGCAATGGCCATCAAGCCGGAGCCGGCAAAGCCCAGCCACTGGACGCTCAAAGGCCCCACAAAATAGCCCAGAATGCCACCGCCTTGCCCCGGCAGATACGCTTCCAGACTGTAAAACCGAGACCACTCCAAAGCGGCGCTGGCGCACAGCAACAGTGCCAGACCACACCAGAAAGCGGCGCGACTGGCGCTGAATCTAGCGCTCAGCGAGTTCATTGATGTGGCGGGCTCACCCTGCGATGTCAATAGTTCGCGCCCACGCAGCCACCGGGCCAGACCGGAAAACCAGACACGGATACCCGCCGCAACACACCACCAGACTGAAAATCCCAACAGAAAATAGCTGCCATCCGCCAGCCAGGCGCCCAGCCGACCGGCCCGATTGAGCAAGGGTACGCCGCTACCGGAGGTGGACCAGGCCACATCCTGGACCGAGTAACTCACCAACGCGATCACCCAGAGAATCAACAACACCAGACCGGCCAGGAGGCCCAACTCGTCGCCAAAACGGCGCCATCCAGAACGCGCAGGTAGGGCCGCAGAGCGGGGAGAGTTCAAGGTATTAAGCGAATAAGTCATACTATCCCGCACTGTACACGGCGCATCCAATTTTTTTCTTATGAGGTTTTCACAATGTCAAATACACGACATGCCAAGGTTTTGATTTTGGGCTCTGGCCCGGCCGGCTACACGGCCGCCATTTATGCGGCACGCGCCAACCTCAATCCCTTGCTGATCACCGGCATTGCACAGGGTGGCCAATTGATGACCACCACCGAAGTGGACAACTGGCCCGCCGACGTTCACGGCGTACAGGGGCCGGACCTGATGCAGCGCTTTCAGGAACACGCCGAACGCTTCAAGACCGAGATCGTGTTTGACCATATCAACACCGTTGACTTTAGCAAACGCCCCTTCACCCTAAAAGGTGACAGCGGCGAGTACACCTGCGACGCACTCATCATCGCCACCGGCGCGTCCGCCAAATACCTGGGACTGCCGTCTGAGACTGCGTTCATGGGGCGCGGGGTGTCGGGCTGCGCCACCTGCGACGGTTTTTTCTACCGCGACGAGGTCTGCTGCGTGGTGGGCGGCGGCAACACCGCGGTGGAAGAAGCCCTGTATTTGTCCAACATTGCCAGCAAGGTGTACCTGGTGCACCGCCGCGACAAGTTCAAGGCCGAGCCCATCCTGATTGACAAACTGATGGAGAAAGTGGCGGCAGGCAAGATTGAGCTCAAAACTTTCAGCACGCTCGACGAAGTGCTGGGCGACGCCAGCGGCGTCACCGGCGTTCGCCTGAAAAATGTCGATACCGGCAAGACGGAAGACCTGACGCTCAAAGGCTGCTTTATTGCCATTGGCCATTCACCCAACACCGACATTTTCCAGGGTCAACTGGACATGGCAGGCGGTTACATCGTCACCCAGGGCGGCCTCAAGGGGTTCGCCACGCAAACCAGCGTACCGGGCATTTTTGCCGCCGGTGACGTGCAGGACCATGTGTACCGCCAGGCCATCACCAGCGCCGGCACCGGCTGCATGGCGGCGCTGGATGCGCAACGGTTTCTTGAGCAAGGGTAAGCCGGCCCAGGAATAGGCCGCAGCCTGGCGGCTGCTGAAAGCCCGCTATAATTGATGGCTTTGCTGAATGCAGCCCGAGAGGGTTTGAGAGCAGCAGTTGGGTTACCGCCACCCTTTTTACTTGGCGAGGTGAGGCTTGAGCGAGATCGGGTTTGTTTGCGAAGACAAATTTGATCGCCAGCAACGGCCGTTAAGAAGTATCGGAGTGTCCTTATGGCACGCGTATGTGAAGTCACGGGCAAAGGCCCGATGGTCGGGAACAAAGTTTCCCACGCCAACAATAAAACCAAGCGCCGGTTCCTGCCGAACCTGCAATACCGCCGTTTTTGGGTCGAGACCGAAAACCGTTGGATCCGTTTGCGCATTTCCAACGCAGGTCTGCGTTTGATCGACAAAAACGGTATTGATGTTGTGCTCGCAGATCTGCGCGCACGTGGCCAGGCATAAGGAGCAGCACCATGGCAACCAAAGGCGGACGCGAAAAAATCAAGCTGGAATCTACAGCTGGTACCGGTCACTTCTACACCACCAGCAAAAACAAGAAAACCATGCCCGAGAAAATGCTGATCAAGAAATTTGATCCCAAAGCTCGCAAGCACGTGGATTACAAGGAAATGAAACTGAAGTAATTCAGGTTCATTGACTGTCAAAAAAGCCCGCTTCACGCGGGCTTTTTTGCGCCTGGCGAAGGAGATCCCTGGCACGTCTCATCCGACAGGCCAACCTGCTACGAATCAAATGACAAACAACAGCGGCAATTTCGGTGTTCGGTTTGTGAATACTCAAAGAGAATGCCGATGAATGTCCGCATCCTTGTTTAGAAAATTTCTTACCCAGGTTAAGCCTCATGATTTTCGGTTTGGATTGTGTTGGGCATCGCCGAAAGTGGATCACAATCCTCGCCGGGTGGGTATCGAAACCAATTTGCCTGGTTCAATTGCAGGGAGGAGAGCTATTGTTGCCGCCGACCGAAAACTGAGCCACTTATAGAGGCTGTGCCGATTCAAAAC
>DAITMI010000036.1:0-19374 GCA_036835225.1 Rhodoferax sp.
ACCAGCGAGATCGGCATCATCATCGGCCCGACCAAAGACATTCCGGCGCCGGACGTGAACACCAATGAGCAGATCATGGCCTGGATGATGGATACCTACTCCATGAACGAAGGCGCCACCGCGACCGGCGTGGTCACCGGCAAACCGGTCGATCTGGGCGGGTCGCTCGGGCGGCGCGATGCCACCGGCCGGGGCGTGTTCACGGTGGGCTCAGAAGCGGCCCGGCACATCGGTCTGGACATTGCCACGGCGCGGGTGGCAGTGCAGGGTTTTGGTAATGTCGGCGGTGTCGCGGCCAAACTGTTTGCGCAAGCGGGGGCACGCGTGGTGGCGGTGCAGGACCATGGCGGCACCATTTACCGGGAGGCTGGCCTGGACGTACCGTCTTTGTTGGCCCACGTGGCCGCAGTCGGCAGCGTGGCCGGCTTTGTCCAGGCGGAGGTGCTGCCCACCGAGCAGTTCTGGGATGTGGACTGTGACATCCTGATTCCGGCCGCACTGGAGCAGCAGATTACCGAATTCAACGCCGGTCGCATCAAGGCGCGCATGATTATCGAAGGCGCCAATGGTCCGACCACGCCGGCCGCGGACGACATCCTGCATGAACGCAATGTGCTGGTTCTGCCCGACGTGATTGCCAACGCCGGCGGCGTGACGGTGAGCTATTTTGAGTGGGTGCAGGACTTCTCCAGCTTCTTCTGGAGCGAAGACGAGATCAATGCCCGTCTGGTGCGCATCATGAAAGAAGCCTTTGCTGGCGTCTGGGAAGTGGCACAGGACAACAAGGTGAGCCTGCGCACAGCCACTTTTATTGTGGGCTGCAAGCGGATTCTGCATGCGCGCGAGTTGCGCGGCCTGTATCCCTGAATTTACCCCCCGCCAGTTGCCGACGCTTACTGCAACTGGCCCTTGAGGGCTTCAGGCAGTGGCAAGGGCATCACGGCAATGCCCTCCTCGAGCAGGGACTCGGTCTCGGCGCGCGTGGCCTGGCCGCGGATGCCACGCTCCTTCGTTTCGCCGTAATGGATCTTGCGCGCTTCCTCGGCAAATTTATGCCCGACATCGTCGGTATGGGCCAGGATATGGCGGGCCACCGCCATCCAGGCGGCCTGCAGGGTCTGATCTGTCGCGGTGGTGGCAGCCACCGCTGGCGTGGGGGTTAGCTCGACCCGGGCAGCACCCAGGTGAAGGCGCGGTGCGCTCAACCTCTTGGTGATCGCCGCGTCGCCGCACACCGGGCATTCGATCAGGCCGCGCTCACGTTGCCCGAGAAAATCATCTTCGGACGCGAACCAGCCTTCAAATACATGCTGATGGCCACACTGAAGATCCAGGACTTTCATGGCGCCATTATCCAGCGATGTCGGACATGGCCGCTGCTTGCCAATTCAATTGCCAGGCGCCCGACAACACGTTTTGCAGCCACAGTGCCGCGGTCAGGGTTTTGGCATCGGTCACCTGGCCGTCGCTGCACCACTGCAGCAACTCGGCTGATGTGGCGGTGAATACATCCAGGAACTCGCCCTGGTCGAGCTGACGGCGGCCCAGTGTCAAGCCACGGGCGAACCAGATGTCAATGAACTCGGTCGAGTAGGAAATGACCGGATGCAACACCCCTGCCCGCGCCCACTCGGTTGCGGTGTAGCCGGTTTCTTCCTGCAGTTCACGCTGGGCACAGCGCTGGATGTCTTCGCCGGGATCAAGCTTGCCGGCGGGAAACTCGATCATCACCCGCCCAACCGGATAGCGGAACTGGCGCTCAAGCACCACGCGCACCCCACCTGCGGCGTCTTCGATCAGGGGAACGATCATGACGGCGCCGGGATGCACCACATATTCACGGCTTGCGGTGGTGCCGTCAGGCAGTTTGACCGTATCGCGCAAGACGCGCAGCAGCCGTCCCTTGAGCAGCTCCTGGCTGGCGACTTGCTCCTCGATCAAATGCCGATCGTCCATAAGCGTTGCCGCGACCTAGTCGCGGTGCTTGAGCAGGTAGCGATAGACAAAACCTGGGAATGCAAAGGTTACAAACAGCGTTGCCGTGATGGCATAGAACTCCCAGGTTTGCGGCGCGATCTGCCCGGCCCGCTTTTCAAGCAACAAGGCCAGTCCGCCGGCCAGAAAATAGAATATCACCAGCTCCAGCAAGCGAATGGCCAGCGTCTTTGGCTTGGCTGGCGTCAGCACCGCCATCAGACGATGACTGATGAAAGGCAAATTGGCGGCACAGAATGCGACCAACACAACGAACCAGACAGAAACAGTTTGAGACATGTGGAGAGTGCCCGCTTTAGGTGGTCAGGTGCGGAGCATCTGCACGACCGCATCGGCGCACAAAGCCATCAAGCCGCCGGGCACCAGGCCCAGAATCAGCACCAGCGCGCCGTTGATTGACAGCACGGCACGCACATCGAAGGGCGCCGACACCGTGCTGGCCGTGATCGGCTGGTCAAAGTACATGACCTTGACAACGCGCAGGTAATAAAAAGCACCGATCAACGACATCATCACGGCGAACACGGCCAAGCCGATATGGAAGGCCTGACCGGAAGCGATCAGCGCCTGTAGGACCGAGAGCTTGGCGTAAAAACCGACCATGGGTGGAATGCCGGCCAGGGAAAAAAGGCAAATCGCCATCACGGCGGCATACAGGGGGCTGCGCTCGTTCAGGCCGGCGAAATCAGAGATCTCTTCACTCTCAAAACCATCCCGGGCGAGTAGCAGAATGACCCCAAAACTTGCCAGGGTGGTCAAGACATAAGTAATGACATAGAACATGGCTGAACTGTAAGCATTGGCGGCATAGTGAACGTCACCATTGACCACGCCCGACATCAGGCCCAGTAGCACAAAACCCATTTGCGAAATGGTGGAGAACGCCAGCATGCGCTTGAGATTGGTTTGCGCAATGGCGGCCAGGTTGCCAATGAGCAGTGAGCCAATGGACAGGACCATCAACATTTGCTGCCAGTCGATGGCCAGTGGCAACATGCCTTCCACCAACAAGCGGATGACGATCGCAAATGCAGCCAGCTTGGGCGCGCCACCAATGAGCAGTGTCACCGCCGTGGGTGCACCCTGGTACACGTCAGGGATCCACATGTGAAACGGCACCACACCGAGTTTGAAGGCGAGCCCCGCCACCACGAACACCAAGCCAAACACCAGCACCTGGTGTTTGATCTGCCCTGAATTAATGGCTTTGAACACGGCATTCACATCCAGCGAGCCAGTGGCGCCGTACATCATCGACATGCCATACAGCAGGAAACCCGAAGCCAGGGCGCCCAGCACAAAGTACTTCATCGCGGCCTCCGTGGCCGTGGCATTGTCACGCCGCAGGGCCACCAATGCGTAGCTGGACAGCGTCAGCAATTCCAGCCCCATGTAGATGACCAGGAAATTATTGCCGGAGATCATGACGAACATGCCCAGCAGCGCAAACAAGCTCAAAGAGAACAGCTCGCCGCCGCGCAGCATGTCACGGTCCGCGGCATAGGGACGGCCATACACCAGGGTGACCATCACGGCAAGGGTGGCGAAGCATTTGAGCCAATTGCCCATCGGGTCACTGACCACCATGTTGCCAAAGCCGTACAGCGTCACACCACCGCTGGCGTACAGTGCTTGCAAGGTCGCCACAACCGCCAATGTCAGCAGGGTCAGCACATAGGTACTGGTCCGGCGGGGGCTCTTCACAGCGAGATCGGTGAGCGCAATCACGCAGGCCATGACAAGCAGGATGATTTCGGGGTAAGCCGAGATCCAGCTGAGTTTATCGATCATTTTCTGTTTCTCAATTCAATGTGATCAATTCAGTTTGGACAGCGCCACGTGTTTGAGCAACGCCGCCACTGACGGGTCCATCACATCGGTAAACGGCTTCGGATAGATACCCATGTACAACACGGCAACAGCCAGCAGGGCCAGCATCAGGAACTCGCGACTGTTGATGTCAGTCAGCGCCTTGACATGTTGATTGGCCACCGGGCCGAGGTAAACGCGCTTGAACATCCACAAGGTATAGGCGGCACCAAAAATCAGCGCACTGGCGGCGGCAAAACCCAGCCAGAAATTGGCTTTGACGGCACCCAGAATCACCATCCACTCGCCCACAAAACCGGCCGTACCCGGCAAACCGCAATTGGCCATGGCAAACAAGAGGGCAAACGCCGTGAATTTTGGCATGGTGTTGACCACGCCACCGTAACTGGCAATCTCGCGCGAATGAACGCGGTCATACAGGACGCCAATCGACAGGAACATGGCGGCCGACACGAAACCGTGCGCGATCATTTGCACCAAGCCACCCGACACCCCCAGATCACTGAAGATGAAGAAGCCCAGGGTCACAAAACCCATGTGCGCCACGGACGAATACGCCACCAGTTTTTTCATGTCCTGCTGTACTAGCGCGACCAGACCGACATAGATGACCGCAATCAGGGACAAGGCAATCATCAACCAGGCCCACTCCCGCGCGGCATCCGGTGCAATCGGCAGGGAAAAACGCAGGAAACCATACGCGCCGAGCTTCAGCATGATGGCGGCCAGCACCGCCGAGCCGCCGGTGGGGGCCTCAACGTGCACATCAGGCAGCCAGGTGTGAACCGGCCACATCGGCACCTTGACGGCGAAGGCGGCCAGAAAGGCAAAGAACAGCAATGTTTGCGTGGTGCTGCCCAGTGGCAGCTGATGCCACACCGCCAGATCGAAACTTCCCCCCGACTTGGTATACAGGAAGATCAGCGCAATCAGCATCAAGAGTGAGCCGAGCAAGGTATAGAGGAAAAACTTGAAGGCGGCGTAGATTTTGTTCGGCCCGCCCCAGATACCAATGATCAGGTACATCGGGATCAGCGTGGCCTCAAAGAAGACGTAGAACAGCATGCCGTCCAGCGCGCAGAAGACGCCAATCATCAAACCACTCAGGATCAGGAAAGCACCCATGTACTGGTTGACGCGGCGGGTAATGACTTCCCAACCGGCAATCACCACCACCACATTGATGAAGGCCGTCAGCAGCACGAACCAGAGCGAAATGCCGTCCACACCCAAGTGGTAGTTAACATTGAAACGGTCAATCCACGGCGATTTCTCGACAAACTGCATGGCAGCGCTGCCGAGTTTGAAACCGGTATACAGCGGCAAAGTGACAAGAAAACTGACAAGGGCACCGATCAACGCGACCCAACGCACGGTGCGCGCCTGATCATCACGACCGAGTGCCAGCAGTACGACACCAAAAACAATTGGCGTCCAGATAGCCAGGCTCAACAAACCCATTTTTATTATTCTCCTACTTGAGCCAGACGAAATACGTCATCAACACAAAAACACCCAAGATCATCGCCAGCGCGTAGTGGTACAGATAACCGGACTGCACCCGACGAGCCACGCCAGCCAGCCAGGCGACCACTTTCCAGGAACCATTGACCAGCGTGCCATCAATCAGGAACTGATCGCCGCCCTTCCACAGACCGGTGCCCAAAACGCGGGCACCGCGGGCCAGGATGTTTTCGTTGATCCAATCAAGGTAGTACTTATTTTCCAGCAGCGTGTAGAGCGGCCGCACGCGGGCCTTGATGGCCGCGGGCAATGCGGGATTAACCATGTACATGTAATACGAGCTTGCCACACCTGCCAGCGCGAGCCAGAACGGCAAAGTCGTCAACGCATGCCACGCCATTTGCGCCGGACCGTGGAAGGCCTTGGCGAGCTCTTCCATGGCGGCATGTTTTTCCCCATTGACGGAAATGGCGTCCTTGAAGAACTCGCCAAACAGCATCGGCTGAATGGTCAGGAAGCCAATCACGACCGAAGGAATCGCCAGCAGGATCAGCGGCACCGTCACCACCCACGGTGATTCATGTGGCGCATGCTGTTCGGTGTGATGCGCATCGTGAGCATCATGATGCGCATCCGGATTCTGGTCGAAACGTTCCTTGCCATGGAACACCAGGAAATACATCCGGAAGGAATAAAACGCCGTGATGAAGACACCCGCCAATACGGCAAACGAGGCAAAACCAGCGGCCGGCAGATGACTCTCAAGAACCGCTTCAATGATGCTGTCCTTGGAATAAAAGCCTGAGAACAAGGGCGTTCCAATGAGCGCCAGCGAGCCTAGCAGTGCAGTGATCCAGGTAATCGGCATGTATTTGCGCAGCCCCCCCATCCAGCGAATGTCCTGGTTGTGATGCACACCCATGATGACCGAACCGGCCGCCAGGAACAACAGCGCCTTGAAAAACGCGTGCGTCATCAGGTGGAACACCGCCACGGAATAGGCCGAAGCACCGAGCGCCACCGTCATGTACCCCAGCTGGGACAGCGTGGAATAAGCCACCACGCGTTTGATGTCGTTCTGGATGATGCCCAGGAAGCCCATGAACAAGGCCGTGATGGCACCAATGACCATGATGAAATTCAGGGCTGTGTCACTGAGTTCAAACAAGGGTGACATACGCGCCACCATGAAAATGCCGGCAGTCACCATGGTGGCCGCATGGATCAACGCCGAAATCGGGGTCGGGCCTTCCATCGAATCCGGCAGCCAGACGTGCAGCGGGAACTGGGCTGACTTGCCCATGGCACCAATGAACAAACAGATACAGATGACCGTGATGAGCATCCAGTCGGTTCCCGGGAAAGTCAGCTTGGCCAGATCAGCGGCCTTGGCGAAAGCTTCGGTGTAATTGAGGGTGCCCGAAAAAGCAACAATCAGTCCGATGCCAAGAATGAAGCCGAAGTCGCCTACCCGGTTGACCAGAAAGGCCTTCATGTTGGCAAAAATGGCGGTCGGCTTGTTGAACCAGAAGCCGATCAGCAAATAGGACACCAGACCCACCGCCTCCCAGCCAAAGAACAGCTGCAGCATGTTGTTGCTCATCACCAGCATCAGCATGGAGAAGGTAAAGAGCGAGATGTAGGCAAAGAAACGGTTGTAACCTTCGTCTTCTTCCATGTAGCCAATGGTGTAGATGTGCACCATCAACGACACGAACGTCACCACGCACATCATCATGGCGGTGAGGCCATCGACGAGGAAACCAATTTCCATCTTGAGTCCACCCACCACCATCCAGGTGTAGAGGGTTTCATTGAAGCGGGCACCATCCAGCGCCACGCTCTTGAGCGTCATGGCGGACAGAATGAATGACAGCAGCACACCCAGAATGGTGAGGGAGTGCGCCATGCGGCGACCGATCCAGTTACCGCCAAACTTGGTGCCAAGAATGCCGGCCAGAACGGCCCCCACCAGGGGTGCCATCGGCACCGCCAGCAGCGTTGAAGCGGAAAGGGTTTGACTCATCTTTTAACCCTTGAGCGTATTGAGTTCGTCCACATTGATGCTGGACTTGTTGCGGAACAGCAGCACCAAAATGGCCAGCCCGATGGCGGATTCGGCGGCAGCGACGGTCAGAATGAAAAACACGAAAATCTGCCCGTGCATGTCGCCCAGATAGTAGGAGAAAGCCACAAAATTCGTATTAACGGCCAGCAGCATCAGCTCGATGGCCATCAGCAGCACAATCAGGTTCTTGCGATTGAGGAAAATACCGATCACCGACAACGCAAACAGCATGGCGCCGAGCGATAGAAAATGTCCAAGGGTCACCGTCATGCTTTATTCTCCGCCGTCGTCACAGTCGCGTCATCCACATCCATCGGCGCCACCTGGGTGGGCGCCATCTTCATCACACTCATCCGGTCCTTTGCTTTCACCCGCACCTGGTCGGATGGGCTCACATACTTGCTGTCCTTGCGTTGACGCAGCGTCAAAGCGATGGCGGCAATCATGGCGACCAGCAAAAGCGCTGCTGCAATTTCCAGTGGATAAAGATATTGGGTGTACAGGAGCTTGCCCAACTCGCGGCTATTGGACAACTCGCCGGCCACTTGGCCCAGAACGGCAGGCACATGAGGTTCTTCGCTGACGCGAAATCCACCCATCAATACCGCCGCCATCTCCAGCGCGATGAGCACGCCCACTACAGCGGCCAGTGGAAAATGTTTCCAGAAACCTTGGCGCACGCTGTCAACGTTGATGTCCATCATCATCACCACGAACAGGAACAGCACCATCACGGCCCCCACATACACCAGCACCAGAGTGATGGACAAAAACTCGGCCTTGAGCAGCATCCAGACCATGGCGGCCTGGAAAAACGCAAGCACGAGATATAAGGCGGCGTGAACCGGGTTGCGGGCCGTGATCACCCGAAACGCGGCGAACAACAGCACCGCAGAAAAAACATAGAACAGGCCAGTCTTGACATCCATAAGGGTAATTTCTTTCTTGCGACTGGTCAGCGGTACTTGGCGTCCGCCGCCCTGTTGGCTGCAATCTCGCTCTCATAACGATCGCCAACTGCCAGCAGCATTTCTTTGGTGAAGTAGAGATCCCCACGTTTCTCACCGTGGTACTCCAGAATATGGGTTTCCACAATCGAATCGACCGGACAGCTTTCCTCACAGAAACCGCAGAAAATGCACTTGGTCAGGTCAATGTCATAGCGACTGGTGCGTCGCGAACCATCTTCCCGCACCTCCGACTCGATCGTGATCGCCATGGCCGGGCAGACCGCCTCGCACAGCTTGCAGGCGATGCAGCGTTCCTCGCCGTTCTCGTAGCGACGCAAGGCGTGCAAACCACGAAATCTGGGCGACAGGGGTGTTTTTTCCTCTGGAAACTGAATCGTCACTTTGCGACGGAAAGCGTAGCGACCGGTCAGCGCAAGGCCCTTGAATAACTCGAGCAGCAAGAAACTGGTCAAGAAATCCTTGAGCGAAAAAGAAGACGGCGTAGCGGCAGGAGTAATTGTGGACATCATCAACTCCTGTTAATTCCAGATATTGAAGGAGGTTTGCATCCAGGCGCCCACCACCACCAGCCAGACCAGTGTCACCGGGATGAAAATTTTCCAGCCCAAACGCATGATCTGGTCGTAGCGGTAACGTGGAAAAGTCGCACGCACCCAGATGAACAGACTGACCACCATACAGGTCTTGAGCCCGAGCCAGATCCAGCCCGGAACCCAGTTGAACAGGGCGCTGTCAATCGGTGACAACCATCCGCCCAGGAACATGATGGCAGCCAGAATGGACACCAACCACATATTCGCGTACTCGGCCAGATAGAACATGGCATACGACATGCCTGAATACTCGACCATGTGCCCAGCCACAATTTCAGCTTCGCCTTCGACCACATCAAACGGGTGGCGGTTGGTTTCAGCCAGGCCCGAAATAATATAAACGACAAAAATCGGCAACAGCGGCAACCAGTTCCACGACAGAAAGTTCAGGCCGAGATGCGCGAAATGGCCTTTGCCCTGGCCGTTGACAATATCCGTCATGTTCATGCTGGCCGACACCATGAGCACCACCACCAGGCAAAAGCCCATGGCAATTTCATAGCTCACCATCTGGGCAGAGGCACGCATGGCACCCAGGAAAGAGTATTTGGAGTTGGAAGCCCAGCCCGAAATGACCACGCCATAAACTTCCATGGAGGTAATGGCCATCACGAACAACAGACCGGCATTGATATTGGCCAAGGCAACATCCGGACCAAACGGAATGACCGCCCAAGCCGCCATCGCGGGCATGATGGTCAAGATCGGGCCGATGAAGAACAAGCCCTTGCTGGCGGCCGTCGGCAGCAAAACCTCTTTGCCCAGCAACTTGAGGGCATCAGCAATCGGCTGTAGCAAGCCCCAGGGACCGACCCGATTGGGACCGACCCGAACCTGCATCCAGCCCAGAAATTTTCGTTCCCACAAAGTGAGATAGGCAACCGCCGCCATCAGAGGCAAGACCACCACGACAATCTTGATCAGGGTCCAGATCACCGGCCAGACAATGGCTGACCACCAGGGTGCGACCAGCAGGCCCTGGCCAAAAGCAAAAATGCCATCAATCATGCTGTAATCTCCTGCCGCAGTTCTGTAGCCGTGGCATCTGCCGTGCGCTGCAGGCTGACAGCACGGCGCACCGTACCATCCAGCGCATAAATACGGGCGACCACGGGGACTACTGTCGCGGGGGTGAGATCAATGACAGACTGCGTCGTGTTGTTCAGCAATTCGGCCGACACATGCGTCTCGTCAGCCGACGGCAAGCCGGCGATCTGCTGAAGTACTTCCTGTGAGGAGTCGAAGTCAAAACCCGGCACATTCAACAAGTTAGCCAACACGCGCAAGACTTTCCACGCCGGGCGGGTTTCGCCCAAGGGCTTGACCACTGCATGGAAACTTTGCACGCGCCCCTCGGCGTTGACGAACGTACCCGAAGTCTCGGTGAACGGTGCAATCGGCAGCAGCACATCGCTGAAGGTCATATTTGATTTGAACGGGCTGAGCGTCACTACCATCTGGGCTTGCGTCAGACCGCTTCGGGCCGCCGCACCCGCAGCCGAGTCAAATTCAGGCTCATTATTCAATAGCACAACCGCCTTGAGACCACCACTGAGCATCCGCCCGGCGTTTAAACCATTCGCCCCGGGCAGCGCACCCGCTATCTGTGCACCCACCGTATTCGCAGCTTCTGTGAGATAGCCCACCGAGGCACCGGTTTGCCCACCGATCCAGTTGGCGAGCGCCAACAGGCTTGACGCTTTCGCATGATGCGAGGCCGCATTGCCCAACAAAATCGCCTTGCGCTCACCGCTCAGCAAGGATTGGGCGATGGCTTTGGCCACCGCGCTGGCAGTCCCCTGCGTTGGCGGCGTGACACCTTTATCCGCCGCCACCGCAGCCGCCACGTCGGCCAGTGCCTGCACCCAGGTACTGGCGGCACCCAGCAGGGTATTGGCAACAGGCATGGCCCAGTCTTCCGCTGCAGAATTAATAGCATTAACCGCACATCCCTTGCGGGCTGCCTGCCGAATTCTCTGTGCAAACAAGGGGTGGTCCTTGCGCAGGCTGGAACCGACCACCAATACACGCTGGAGTTCGGACAAGGAAGCAATGGAGGTTCCCAGATAGCGCACACCCTCGCCCGCCATGAATTCGGTATTACGCAGACGGTAATCGACGTTCTGACTGTCCAGCCCGCGCATCAACGCGCCGGCCAGATACAGTTCTTCCAACGTGCTGTGCGGACTGACCAGCGCCCCGATACTCGCCGCGCCGTGATCGGCCTTGATTTGCATCAAGCCATTGGCGACGTACTCCAGCGCCGTCTGCCAATCGACCGATTTCCACACCCCACCCTGCTTGAGCATCGGACTGGACAGACGCTCGTCGCTGTTCAAGGCTTCATAGGAGAAACGGTCACGGTCAGCAATCCAGCACTCGTTGACCTCTTCGTTCTCAAGAGGCACCACGCGCATGACCTTGTTGTTCTTGACCTGCACGATCAAATTGGCACCGGTCGAGTCATGCGGACTGATGGACTTGCGGCGCGACAGCTCCCACGTACGGGCGCTGTAACGGAATGGTTTGCTGGTGAGCGCGCCGACCGGGCAGATGTCGATCATGTTGCCCGACAGTTCCGAGTCAATCGAGTGCCCAATAAAGGTTTCAATCTCGGCGTGCTCGCCGCGATGCGACATGCCCAGCTCCATGACACCGGCCACCTCCTGGCCAAAACGAATGCAGCGGGTGCAGTGAATGCAGCGACTCATCTCTTGCATCGAAATCAGGGGGCCGACATCCTTGACCGTCACCACCCGTTTTTCTTCCTCGTAACGCGAGGAAGAGGCGCCGTAGCCAACGGCCAGATCCTGCAGCTGGCACTCGCCACCCTGGTCACAAATGGGGCAATCGAGCGGATGATTGATCAGCAGGAATTCCATGACCGACTGCTGCGCCTTGATCGCCTTGTCGCTCTTGGTGCGGACAATCATGCCCTGTGTCACCGGGGTGGCACAGGCCGGCATGGGCTTGGGCATTTTTTCCACATCCACCAGGCACATGCGGCAGTTGGCCGCGATGCTGAGTTTCTTGTGATAGCAAAAATGCGGAATATAGGTGCCCGCCTTTTCAGCCGCATGCATGATCATGCTGCCGGGCGCAATGTCCACCTTCTTGCCGTCGAGTTCGATTTCAATCATCTTGGGCCGCTCGCTCAGACGTAGGCAGGGACCATGCAGGTCTTGTGCTCTACGTGATATTCAAATTCATGACGGAAATGCTTGATCATGGCCCGTACCGGCATGGCTGCCGCATCGCCTAAGGCACAAATCGTGCGTCCCATGATGTTCTCGGCCACGTTGTCGAGCAAGTCCAAGTCGCTGGGACGACCCTGACCACATTCAATCCTGTCAACCACACGCCACAACCAACCGGTGCCCTCGCGGCAAGGTGTGCACTGACCACACGATTCGTGCATGTAGAAGTAGCTCAAGCGTTGCAGGCTCTTGACCATGCAACGGCTGTCGTCCAACACAATGACCGCACCCGAGCCCAGCATCGAACCTGCTTTCGCGATGGAATCGTAATCCATCGTGCAATCCATCATGATGCTGGCTGGCAGAATAGGCGACGATGAGCCGCCAGGAATCACGGCTTTCAGCTGGCGACCACTGCGCACGCCACCGGCGATTTCGAGCAGTTTGGAGAACGGCGTGCCCATCGGTATTTCGTAATTGCCGGGCAACTCGACGTCACCGCTGATCGAGTAGATTTTGGTGCCGCCATTGTTGGGCTTGCCACACTCCAGGTACGCCTGGCCACCGTGACGGATGATCCACGGTACAGCGGCAAAGGTTTCTGTGTTGTTGATGGTCGTCGGTTTGCCGTAGAGACCAAAGCTTGCCGGGAATGGCGGCTTGAAGCGGGGTTGACCCTTTTTCCCTTCAAGTGACTCGAGCAGCGCGGTTTCTTCTCCGCAAATATAGGCACCAAAGCCATGTGCGGCGTGCAACTGGAAGCTGAAGGCGCTGCCCAGAATATTGTCACCCAACAGACCGGCGGCCCGTGCCTCTTCCAGTGCTTCTTCAAAGCGATCGTAGCTCTTGAAGATTTCGCCATGAATGTAGTTGTAGCCGATCGAAATGCCCATGGCATAGGCTGCAATGATCATGCCCTCAATGACGATATGGGGATTGAACTGCAGGATGTCGCGGTCTTTGCAGGTGCCAGGTTCACCCTCATCGGAGTTGCATACCAGGAACTTCTGACCCGGAAACTGGCGAGGCATAAAGCTCCACTTGAGCCCGGTCGGAAAACCGGCACCGCCACGACCGCGCAAGGCCGATTCTTTGACCGTTGCGATCACCTGATCTTGTGTCATGCCCGCGACACCGGTGGCGCTTGAAGTTTCAGCGCCGTCTTTACCAAGAACCTTGCGCAGCGCCTGATAGCCACCGCGCGCTTCGTAGTCCTTCAAACGCCAATTGCTGCCATTCAAGTCAGCCAATATCTGAGGGTTAATATGCCGATCATGAAAGCAGGTTTGCACACCGGTGGCCTGAAACTCAGCCAGAATTTTTGCGGCCAACATCATTTGCCCCCTGCAGCGCGTAAGCCATCGACCAACTGATCGAGCTTGTCATTGCTCATGAAACTGCACATGGTGCGGTCATTCACCAGCAACACCGGTGAATCGGCGCAAGCCCCCAGGCATTCAGCCTGTTGCAGCGTGAACAGGCCATCAGGCGTGGTCTCACCCATGCTGATAGCCAGCTTTTGCTCCAGATGCTTGAGGGCTCTGCCACCGTCACGCAACTGACAAGGCAAATTGGTGCAGACGTTGAGCTTGTACCGGCCGACCGGCTGCTGGTTGTACATGTTGTAGAAGGTGGTGACCTCATGCACGGCAATCGCTGCCATGCCCAGGTAGTCGGCCACGATCTCTTCACTCGCGGTGCTCACGTATCCGGCTTCCTGCTGGATGATCGCCAGGCACGCCATGACGGCGGACTGCTTTTGATCCGCCGGGTATTTCGCGACTTCCTTGGCAAAGCGTGCCTTGGTTGCATCGGAAATCGCTTGAGAAACAGCTTCTGAGATCATCGATCAATCTCTCCAAACACAATATCCATAGTCCCGATCACAGCCACGACGTCCGCAATCATGTGACCGCTAGCCATCTCATTCAGACCAGCTAAATGTGCGAAGCCTGGGGGACGAATTTTCAAGCGGTAGGGCTTGTTGGCGCCATCGCTCACGATGTAAATGCCGAACTCACCCTTCGGGTGTTCCACGGCGGCGTAGGCCTCGCCTTCGGGCACATGAAATCCTTCAGTAAACAGCTTGAAATGGTGAATCAGCTCTTCCATGTTGGACTTCATGGATTCGCGATCAGGCGCGGCCACTTTGTGGTTGTCCGTGATCACCGGGCCGGGGTTGACGCGCAACCAGTGCACGCATTGCTTGATGATGCGATTGGACTGATTCATCTCTTCCATTCGGACCAGATAACGATCGTAACAATCGCCAGTTTTGCCGACGGGAATATCGAAGTCCATGCGATCGTACACATCGTACGGTTGCTTCTTGCGCAAATCCCAGGCCACCCCGGAGCCGCGCAACATGGCACCGGTAAAACCCATGTTCAGGGCGCGCTCGGCGGTCACCACCCCAATATCGACCGTGCGCTGTTTCCAGATCCGGTTTTCCGTCAGGAGCGTGTGGTATTCCCCCAGATAGGTCGGGAACCGTTGGGTGAAATCTTCAATGAAGTCCAGCAGGGAACCCTGGCGATTGCTATTGAGTTCCGCGATACCTTTGGCATTGCGAATCTTGTTGGCCTTGTACTGGGGCATGCTGTCAGGCAGATCCCGGTACACACCACCCGGACGGAAGTACGCCGCATGCATGCGGGCGCCACTGACCGCCTCGTACATGTCAAACAAGTCCTCCCGCTCGCGAAAGGTATAGATCAGAATGGTCGAACTGCCGCAGTCGTTGCCGTGCGACCCCAGCCACATCAGATGATTCAGCAGACGGGTGATCTCGGCAAACATCACGCGGATGTACTGGGCCCGCAGGGGCACCTCAATGCCCAGCAGTTTCTCGATGGCCAGACAGTAAGCATGCTCGTTGCACATCATCGACACGTAATCAAGCCGGTCCATGTAGGGCAGCGACTGGATATACGTCTTGCTCTCGGCGAGCTTTTCCGTGGCCCGATGCAACAAGCCGATATGTGGATCGGCGCGCTGCACCACCTCGCCATCGAGTTCAAGGACCAAGCGCAGCACGCCGTGAGCGGCCGGGTGCTGGGGTCCGAAGTTCAGTGTGTAGTTCTTTATTTCAGCCATGACACAAACCGCCTAGTGCAGGCCTCCGTAGTTGTCTTCACGAATGATGCGCGGCGTGATTTCGCGTGGCTCAATCGTGACAGGCTGGTAAACGACGCGCTTGCTCTCAGCGTCATAGCGCATTTCCACGTGACCCGTCGTCGGGAAGTCCTTGCGGAACGGGTGACCGATAAAGCCGTAATCCGTCAAAATACGGCGCAAATCGTTATGCCCTTCAAACACAATACCAAACAGGTCAAACGCTTCGCGCTCGAACCAGTTAGCCGCATTCCAGAGCTCAGTCACCGAGGCCATCATCGGGAAATCGTCATCCGGCGCAAATACTTTCAGCCGGACGCGCTGATTCAGACTGACGGACAGCAAGTGCAACACCACACAATAACGCAAACCCTCACGGCCACCACCTTTGTAATCGGAATAATCCACACCACACAAGTCCATCAGTTGCTCAAAACAGCAACCGGGTGCATCACGCAAAGTATTGGCGACACTCAAATAATCAGCGGCCGCCACCACCACGGTCACCTCACCCAAGGCCAGGCCAATATGCTTGACTTTGTCGCCCAGTGCGGCGGCAATTGTATTTTTGAGCGTTTCGGGATTTACAGCAAAAACAGTCATCACAAATCCCTCAGGCGCGCGCAATGGTCTGCGTGCGGCGAATTTTTTGCTGCAACTGCATGATGCCGTACAGAAGGGCTTCGGCAGTCGGCGGGCAACCGGGCACATACACATCGACCGGCACGATCCGGTCACAGCCGCGCACCACCGAATAACTGTAGTGGTAATAGCCGCCGCCGTTGGCACACGAACCCATGCTGATCACCCAGCGCGGCTCGGCCATCTGGTCATAGACCTTGCGCAATGCCGGCGCCATCTTATTACACAGCGTTCCCGCCACAATCATCAGGTCGGACTGGCGCGGACTCGCGCGAAACACCTCCGCACCAAACCGACTGATGTCATAGCGTGCGGCTGCAGCATGCATCATCTCAACGGCGCAGCAAGCCAGACCGAAGGTCATCGGCCAGACAGAACCCGTCTTGGCCCAATTCATCACCGAGTCGTAACTGGTGGTGACAAAGCCTTCTTTTAATACGCCTTCGATCATCGCATTGCTCCCAGTTACTCCCAGTCAAGGGCCCCTTTTTTCCACTCGTAAACAAAGCCCACGACGAGGATGCCCAGAAATACCATGACCGCCCAGAAACCGAGCGCACCAATCTCCTTCAGCGACACCGCCCAAGGAAACAGAAAGGCGATTTCGAGGTCGAACAGGATAAAAAGAATGGCCACCAGGTAGTAGCGCACATCGAACTTCATGCGCGCATCTTCGAAGGCCTCGAAACCGCATTCGTAAGGGGAATTTTTTGCTGGATCAGGCCGATTGGGCCCCAGGATATAACCGAGCACCTGCGGGACAATGCCGACAGCGACACCGACCAGGATGAACAAGAGGACTGGCAGATACTGATCAAGGTTCATCTGGGGATTCTGATCAAAGTCTTTGCGTGCTGCATTAATCCACAGCAAGCATATATTTTGTTTGGTGCCGTCGGCGAGACTCGAACTCGCACAGCTTTCGCCACTACCACCTCAAGATAGCGTGTCTACCAATTTCACCACGACGGCATGCTTTTGCATGACTGGACTGCGTAAGATTCCTTGCGGATCTTGCTTTCCAGACAGCAATAGAGTTTACCTTGAAATCACTCCGTTTCCCATAGGGAGCAGGCAATTTCAGCAGCAATTATTTGGACGGTATTTGACCCGCACCAGACGCGGGTATCGAGGGCGCAACGGCTGCTGGGGCGGGTGCTGTAACAGACGCGCCTTCCAGCACACTGCCTGAGCTTGCGGTCGGCCGCGCTGTACCAAAATAAGCGAGCAACAGGGTGCAAACAAAGAACACCGTGGCCAGCACGGCAGTGGTCCGCGACAGGAAATTGGCACTGCCGCTGGCGCCAAACAGGCTGCCTGAGCCACCGCTGCCGAAAGCAGCACCCATATCGGCACCCTTGCCGTGTTGCACCAGGATCAGACCGATCATGGTGACCGCAGCAATCATCTGTACCGCGAGAAGGATGGTTAGAAAAACACTCATTGAATACTCCTAAATATATAGCAAGCAACGCCCAAAATCAGAGGGCAGAAGCAATAATCGATAAAAAATCTGCGGCTTTTAGCGAAGCGCCGCCCACTAGGCCACCATCGATATCAGGCTGCGCCAGCAACTGCGCTGCATTGGCAGCATTCATGCTGCCGCCGTACAGAATCTGAATCTGCTCCGCTTGGGATGTGGCCGCTTTCAACTGCGCCCGCAACACCGCGTGCACCTGCTGTGCCTGCTCGGTGCTGGCCGTCCGGCCAGTGCCGATCGCCCACACCGGCTCATACGCCACCACGATCTCGCTGATGCAATGGCCGTTGGCGTGAATAACTGCCGCAAGCTGGCGTTTGACCACTTCTTCGGTCTTGCCGGCTTCACGCTCCGCCAACGTCTCGCCCACACACACAATCGGCGTGATGCCGCAGGCCAGGGCACGCTGCGCCTTGGCGGCAACGAGCGCATCAGACTCGAAGTGATATTGCCGACGCTCGGAGTGGCCCACGATGCAATAGCGCACGCCAAACTCCTTGAGCATGGCGCCAGAAATTTCACCGGTGAAGGCGCCCGCCTCGTGCTGGGACAGGTCCTGCGCACCCAGATCAATCGCGCTGCCAGCGACCAGCGCCTGGCATTGGGTCAGATAGACCGACGGTACACACAACGCCACTTGACAAGCTGGTGCTCCCAGTCCGGCCAGCAGCCCTTTGAGCAGGGCGTCGTTGGCAGCCAGACTACCGTTCATTTTCCAGTTGCCTGCGATCAGCTTTTTTTTCATACTACATCCCAAGTCAAAACAATCTTGCCCACATGCTGGTTGGACTCCATCAGGGCATGCGCTTTAGCGGCATCCTGCGCCGCAAACGTGCTGTAAATCACCGGCTTGATGCTGCCACGCTCAATCAACGGCCAGACATTCTTCAGGCAGGCCTTTGCAATCGCCTCCTTGAAGGCAATCGGCCGCGGCCGCAGGGTTGAGCCCGTCACGGTGAGCCGCCGCCGCAGCACCAGCCCCGCGTTAATTTCACTCTTGACACCGCCCTGCACGGCAATGATGACCAAGCGACCATCCTCCGCCAGACACTCGATCTCCTTGGCCACATAGCTGCCGGCAACCATGTCCAGAATGACATTCACGCCCTGACCGTCGGTCAAACGCTTGATCTCGTCCTGGAAATCGTGCGTCTTGTAGTTGATGGCGTGGTCCGCGCCAAGCGCCAGGCAGGCCGCGCACTTCTCGTCGCTGCCCGCCGTCACGATCACCTGCGCACCCATGGCCTTGGCGAGTTGGATGGCCGTCACGCCAATACCACTGGAGCCACCCTGGATCAACAGCGTTTCACCTTGTTGCAGATGAGCGCGGTCAAACACATTGCTCCACACCGTGAAAAATGTCTCCGGCAGCGAAGCCGCCTCGACATCGCTCAAGCCTTTGGGCACGGGAAGACATTGCCCCACCGGTGCCACGCAATATTCGGCGTAGCCGCCACCGGCCACCAGCGCGCACACACGGTCACCAATGCTGAAGCCAGCCTGCGCCAACACCTGCGCATCGCCCTGCTCAATCACACCGGCCACTTCCAGCCCCGGAATATCCGACGCCCCGGCCGGGACCGGATAGTTGCCCGTGCGCTGCAGGACATCCGGCCGGTTCACGCCGCTGGCCGACACGCGAATCAGCAACTCACCGATGCCCGGCACCGGCACCGATCGCTCACCCAAGCGCAAAACATCGGGCGCGCCAAAAGAGGTTATTTCGATAGCTTTCATGGTCACTTCAGGCGATAGCCCCCGTACTGCATGCACGAGGCGCTATCAATGTCATAGTACCCACTTGAGGACAGAGCGTGTTCGCTGCGCGTACCCACGGTCTGTCCCACAAAGCATCAAGACGATCAAGCGTGGTGGTCAGAACCATTCTGGGCCGGACGGTCGAGCAAGGCCTTCATGGACAGCTTGATGCGACCCTTTTCGTCAGTCTCCATGACCTTGACCTTGACGATCTGGCCCTCCGACAGGTAATCGGTGACCTTCTCGACCCGCTCGTGCGCGA